>CAZMML010000028.1:0-13620 GCA_964567335.1 uncultured Nannocystis sp.
GAGGAGGACGGCGACGATCCAGAGCGCGAGGCTCTCGTCGTCGGGGTCGGGGTCGAGCGCGGCGACGCCGAGGGCGAGGAGCGCGGCGAGGATCCCGGGCGCGACGAACCAGCCGAGGTCGAAGGCCGGGCTGCGCAGGAAGCTCCGCGGGGCGGACACCGGCCCGACTGTAGCGCGAGCCGCGGGCGGGGCGCCGGCTACGAGTGGAGGGAGCGGTGGGCGGTGATCACGCGGGAGAAGCGGCGGTCGAGGCCGTAGGCGTCGCTGACGAAGCGCGGCGCGAAGGAGTCGAAGAGCTCGGCGATCTCGGCGTAGGCGGGGAGCTCGGGGTGCTCGCGCTCGACGTCGGCGAGGTAGCTGGCGAAGAAGTCGTCCGCGTCGCGGGCGTGGGGGGTGCCGATCGCGGCCATGATCCGCAGCGCGGCGCCCCACTGTTCGGGGGGCAGCGCGGCCGGGTCGGTGACGCGCTGGCCGCCGATCATCTGCAGGGCCTGGGCGACGTTGGGGGCGAGCTCGGCCTCAGGGAGGGCGTAGAAGGAGACCATGAGGTCGGAGTCGTCGCACCAGACGAAGAGGATGTGGGGCGGGAGCTGGAGCAGGTCCGCCTGCGTGCGGGCCTCGAAGCCGGCCATGTCGAACTCGATCGCGGCGGCGATCGGGCGGATCGCCGCCGCGATCGCTGCGTGAAGGGCGGAGAAGCCGTCGGCGTCGCGGCGAGAGACGGCGCGCGGGGGGAAGGTTCGCTGCGAGAGGGCCTCGAGTTGGGCGAGCGTCAGCGGCACCGCGGCAGGATAGCGCCAAGGCGCGGGCGAGTCCGCCCGGGGACATGTCCTCAAGGTCAAGTCAGGATCGAGGGGTCGTCGCGGCCGAGCTCCGCGAGCGCGACCTCAGCGGCCGCGACGCCGCTGTAGAAGGCCTCCTCGAAGAGCGGGAGCCCGGCGACGTCGGCGGCGCAGGGGCGCACTCGGCCGACGGGGGCGCGCGCGAGCGCGAGGGCGTCGCCGAAGAGGAGGCCAGGGACCGGGCGGATCATCGCGTGCCCCCACCGCGCGATCGAGACCTGTGCGACGTGCTCGGCGATCCCCGGGTGCAGGGTCGAGAGCGCGGCTAGGACGTGAGAGGACCAGCGCTCCAGGTCGCCGGCGAGCAGGCGCTGACGCTGCGCGGCGAGCTCCTCGGGGGTGTCGGCGCAGAGCGGCTCGTAGTAGGTGAGCACGGCGCCCGGGCCACGGCGGTCCAGCGGCTCGAGGTGGTTGGCGAGGACGTACCCGAGGCTGCCGCCGGCGAGGGGCACGTTGTCCCAGGAGAGCGGGGCGCCGACGCCCCGCGGGGCGCGGCGGACCTCGACGTTGGCGACGAGCCAGGGGGCGTAGGTGAGGGCGCCCGGCGGGAGCGGGTCGCGGCCCGGTGGGAGGACGCGGGGCAAGGTGAAGCGGGGCGCGGCCCAGAGGACCGCGCGGGCGCGGACCTCGAGGTTGCGGCCCCGCTCGAGCTCGCGGACGGTGAGCGCGCCGGAGTCGGGGTCGAGGGCGAGGACGGCGGCGCCGAGGTGGAGCCTGGGGCCGAGGTCGGCGCGCGCGGCCATGCCGTGGACGAGGCGCGCGTTGCCTTCGGGCCAGGTGAGGATGAAGCCCTCGCGCGCGTCCTCGAGGCCGCGCGCGAGGTAGTGGTGGAGGCCGGCGAAGGCCGAGGGTTGGGCGAGGGTGCAGCCGTAGTCGTCGCGGCAGGCGTAGTCGAGCGCCCAGCGGAGGCGCGGGCTGGTGAGGCCGAGCTGGTCGAGGTAGGCGGCGAAGGAGATCTCGTCGAGGTGGCGGAGCGCGGCGCTGCTGCGCTGGATCGGGAGCGTGAAGAGGCGGCGGCCGTCCGGACCGCGGCGCTCGTCGAGGCCGCGGAGGTGCTCGCGCCAGCGCTCCCACTGGGCCGCCTCGTCGGCGGTCTCCCCCTCGTCGGGGTAGAGGCCCTCGAACCAGCGCCCGCGGTCGAAGTGGCGCTCGAGCGCGGCGGCGGCGATCGCCGAGGGGAGGTACTCGGCGCGGCCGTCCGGGCGGCGGCCGATCAGGACCCCGAGATCTCCGAGGAGGAGCTCGAGCGCGCGGCACTCGGGGTGCGGCGTCGGGAGGTAGTGGGCGCCGAGCGGGTGGGGCGAGCGGGGGAGCTCGCCGCCGCGGGCGGTGCCGCCGAGCTCGTCCTCGAGCTCGAAGACGCGGAGGTCCTCGAGGCCCGCGCGGCGCCGTCGCCCGGGGGCGGCGCGGCCGGCCGCGCCGCCGCCGACGATCGCCACGTCGGTGTGGATGACCTCGGAGACAGGTTCTGAGCGCCACGCGCCGTCGCGCAGCGCGTGGCCGCGGGCGGGGTCCTGGCCGACGAAGGCGGCGGCGGGGGGCGGCGAGGCCGCGGGGGGGCAGGCGGCGGCGGCGAAGGTGGCGGCCGTGGCGCCGAGGAAGCGTCGCCGCCTCAACCGCGGCCTCCGCGGCCGAGCGGCGCGCGCAGGTCCTCCTCGTAGTAGTGGACGAGGAGCTGGTCGTTGAGGCGGTTGACCTCGACCTCGGGGGCCTGCTGATCGCGAGGGAAGACGAAGAGCCCCGGGAGCAGGGCGTCGTCGAGGAAGCGGAGGTCGGCGAGGGCGAGGCGCTGGGGGGTGGGGCGCTCGGACTTGCTGACGAGGACGAAGCCCCAGTCGCCGAAGGAGGGGACGTGGGCGTGGTAGGGGCGCGGGTGGAGGTCGGCGGCGGCGAGGGTCTTGACGACGCACCAGAAAGAGCGCGGGGCGAGGTAGGGGGAGGTGGCCTGGACGACGCCGACGCCGTCGTCGGTGAGGGCGCGGGCGAGGAGGCGGTAGAAGGAGGCGGTGTAGAGCTTGCCGAGGGAGAAGTTGTTTGGGTCCGGGAGGTCGACGAGGGCGACGTCGTAGGGCTCGCCGCGGGCGCGGACGTGGTCCTCGAGCCAGCGCATGGCGTCGGCGTTGTGGACGCGGACGCGGGGGTCGACGAGGCTCCCGCGGTTGAGCTGGACCAGCAGGGGGTCGCGGCTGAAGATCCGCGTCATGCCGGGGTCGAGGTCGACGAGGTCGATCGTCTCGAGCCCGGGGTAGCGCAGGAGCTCGCGCACGGCCAGGCCGTCGCCGCCGCCGAGGACCAGCGCGCGGCGGGCCCGCGGGGCGTCGGCGAGGACGGGGTGCACGAGCGCCTCGTGGTAGCGGTACTCGTCGCTGCTGGCGAACTGGAGGTTGCCGTCGATGAAGAGGCGGACGTCGTCGCCGCTGCGGGTGATCGTGAGCCGCTGGTACGCGGTCTTCTCGGAGAAGATCACGGGGGCGTCGTAGAGCTCGCCCTCGGCGAGGCGCTCGAGGCGGGCGCCGACGGCGAGGAGGCCGGCGAGGAGCGCGGCGCAGGCGATCGCCTGGGCGGCGGCGAGGCGCGGGCGGCGGAGCTGCGCGCGGAAGGCCCGCGCGCAGGCGAGGGCGACGAGCGCGTTGAAGAGGCCGCACACGAGGCTGGTGCGGACGAGGCCGAGGTGGGGCAGGAGCGCGAGCGGGAAGAGCACGCTGGCGAGCAGCGAGCCGACGTAGTCGAAGGCGAGGACGCGCGCGACGAGGTCCTTGAGCTCCTCGCCGTCGCCGAGGATCCGCATGAGGAGCGGGATCTCGAGGCCGACCATCGTGCCGACGACGACGAGGATCGAGAAGAGGAGCGGGCGGACGCTGGCGAGGTAGGCGTAGCCGAAGAAGAGCGCGCCGGCGGAGAGGCCGCCGACGACGGCGATCACGAGCTGGACGGCGATGAAGCGGTCGTAGAGGTCGCGCTCGATGGACTTGCTCAGCCAGGAGCCGAGCCCCATGGCGCTGAGGTACACGCCGATGACGAGGCTCCACTGGGTGACGCTGTCGCCGAGCAGGTAGCTCGCCATGGTGGCGGCGATCAGCTCGTAGACGAGGCCGCAGGTGGCGACGACCAGGACCGAGGCGAGGAGGAGGCGGGCGCCGCCGCGGGTCCGCGCGGGGGTGGCGGGGAGGGGCACGACCTGGCCTGAAGGTCAGCCGGAGACGGCGGCGGCGATGATGATCGCGATGCCGAGCATGCCCGCGCCGAGGACGATCCCGAGGGCGGTGTTCTGGTCCTCCTCGATCTCCTTGCGGATGCTAAAGGGGCTGATCTTGACGACGAGGAGCCAGAAGAGGCCGAAGAGCGCGATCCCCAGGCCGGCATAGAGCGCGGCTTGGAGCACGTTCTCGAGCGCGGTGTCGAGGCTGTTGGCGAGCAGGGTGGGGGGGACCTTCGAGAGCATCACTTGCCTCCATGGTAGCCGCCGCCGAGCCAGATGAAGGCGCCATGGGAGCGGACCGTGCCGTCCTTGTCGCGTTCGACCTTGCCGCGGTCGGGTTCGCCGGTGAGCGCGAACCCGCTCCGCGCCCCGAAGAGGAGCAGGAGGAGGGCCGCGGCGGAGCAGAACCAGTAGATGTTCCGGAACATGTGGGTCACTCGCTGTAGTCGCTGCTGGACCAGCGCCGGCGCTCGAAGCGGGCGCTGAGGATCAGGGCGATCACGGGGAAGATGAGGATGATGAGGAGGGGGATCACGGCGTAGCGGACGAGGAACACGTCCTCGCGGATCCGGAGCCCCCAGTGGGTCGGGCTGCTCGGCCCGAAGGGCGAGTAGCCGGAGCCGAGCGAGGCGCTGTCCCGCTGGGGGTTCACCTGCAGGAGGTAGCGCCCGCCCGGGACGCCGCCGACGACCTGGGTTGGGCGAGTGTTGCCCTCGGACCACGACTCACCGCCGTCGATGCCGCTGTAGTACTCCGCCTCGAGGCCGAGCCCGACCGCCTCCTCGGTCTCGAGGTTGACGAGCATGACCTCGGCGAAGGCCCAGGAGTTGTTCAGCGGGTGGGCGGTGAAGGTGACCTCGACGGTGGTCTCGCGGCCCGCCTCGCCGATGGTCAGCTCCTCGGAGAGCGGCGCGTCGAAGAGGATCCCGTCGCGGTTGAAGAGCTCGCGCTCGGTGCTGCGCCCGGAGACGTGCTGGACCGCGAAGAACCACGCGAGCAGCAGGAGGCCGCAGGAGATCCACAGCGAGGGGAGCTGCTTGCGCCAGGGGTTGGGCTGCAGCGGGCCGACGCCGGAGGTGGGCGGCGGCTTGCCGGACTGTCCGAACGCCGCCCAGACCTCGCGCGGGCTGATGTGCCGCTGCCTCGTACGGTTGAGCTCGACGCCGTCCTCGCCGGCCGACTGCTCGACGGAGATGCCCTCGGGGGGGTCGACGAAGTCGTCGACGTGCGCGCTGTCGCCGAGCCAGACCTCCCAGGTGAACTCGCCCTCGACGTAGGTGACGACCGCGTCGGCGCCCTGGAAGTGCTTGTAGCGGCGCTTCTTGAGCTCGATCGCGTGGTGGCGGGTGTCGGCGATGGTCGGCGCGGCGCTGAGCGTCTGTCCGAAGGACCAGTGGCCGTCGCTCATCGAGTAGATGAGCCAGCGGTAACCCTTGTAGGGGTTGAAGAGCAGGAACTCTTGCCAGGGGTAGGCGATCCCGTCGACGACGCAGCGGCGCCAGCAGATGCCGATGATCTCCCACGTGACGCCGTCGAGCTTGCCGCGGGCGTGCAGCGGGAGCGCGGAGCTCTGGCGCTGCCGCTCCGCCTTCATCAGGAGGGCGAGCGCGCCGCTGTCCTCCGGCGCGAGCGCGCTGCCGCAGAAGGGGCAGATGACGCGCTGGACGGCGCCGAAGCCGTGGAGCGCGATGGGCCCGCCGCAGCCGAGGCACTTGACGGTCTCCGCCTTGGCCTCCTCGCGGAAGAGCTTGGTCGGCGCTGCTTCAGTCACGCCACCCCTCGAATCTGCGCAGCGGCTGGAGGTCGATCTCGGCGAGGTCGACCTCGACGCCGACGTAGGGGACGGGCTGCTGATGGTCCGTCTCGGTGCCGTAGTCGAGGGTCATGAACTCACCATTGGGGCCGGCGAGATCGGCGCTGTAGAAGATCAGCCCCGGCTCGGCTTCGAAGGGGAGCGAGCCCTCGGCGCCCTGATAGGCGGCGCCACGCTTCTCGACGACCATGTACGAAGCGCCCTGGATCTCGAACCATGTGCCGATGTAGAGGTCGTCGAACTCAGGGACGCGCTCGGCGACGCTGCGGCGGTCGCCGGGGCGGGTGATGAAGTAGCTGCCCTGCGCGTCTGCGAGCCACCCGGCGGTGTTGTCGGCGAAGAGGATGTACCACTCGTTCCAGCTGCCGCGGAGGTGACGGACCTGCAGGCGGCCGACGATCTCGAAGGGGACGCCGGCGTGCTTGCCCTTGCCGCCGAGGATGATCGGGCTGCCGTTGTCGATGATCGCGGAGACCTTCCCGATCAGCCGGACGTCCGCGCCTGTGCGCACGACCGTGCTGCCGCAGTACTCACACACGAGCGAGATCGCCGTGCCGCGGAAGGGCGCGGGTGCCCCGCATTCGGGGCATTGCACCTGGCCTTGCTGCATCGGAGGACGGAGTATGCCACGCCCGGCCCGAGAAAAGAAGCGCGGGCCCGAGCGGGGACGCCGGTGCCTGTGTGCGCGGCCCGGAAATCGGGGTAAGAAGGCGGGGTGGCGGCCTCACCCCTGCGCTGGATCGTCAGCCTCACGCTGGTCGCGTGCGGCGACGTCGGGGGCTCATCCTCGACCGCGAGCGGTTCGAGCGGCGGCGGCTCTAGCGAGGGTTCGACCGGAGGGCTGACCACTACTACAGGGACGAGCGGGTCCACCGCCGCGACGACGGACGAGGGCACGGGGAGCTTGATGCGCTGCGAGTCGCTCTGCCGCAGCGACGCCGACTGCGAGTACATGGGCGGCGACATCGGCTTCCGCTGCCTGGCCGGGGCGTGCGCCTATCCGGCGTGCACGAGCGACGAGCCCTGCGTGGCCGAGCTGAGCGGGTGGCTGCAGCCCTGCGCCGGCGCTGGAGAGTGTCAGGCGCTGCAGGCCTGCGTCGACGTCGAGGGGATGGGCCGCTGCGCCAACCTCTCGGAGTCCTTCCCCTGCGCGGACTTCGGGCTGCAGCCGATCGAGCGCCCGACGATCGAGGGCGCGACGGCGGTGGTGTGCGGCAACCCGGAGGTGATCTGCGCGGAGGGCGAGTGCTTCGACCCCTGCAAGGACGACATGGAGTGCGCGCCTGTGCAGGGGCACCCGACCTGCGAGGTCGCCACGGGCGCGTGCGTGTGCACGAGCGATCTCGACTGCCTGAAGGCGCAGGTGCCGGGCTTCGTGACCTGCCTGGACGGGCGCTGCGGCTGCCGCAAGGACGCGGACTGCGAGGGCGGCACCAACGTCGACACCTGCTACGGCGGCGCGTGCGGGTGCTCCTCGGACGCGACCTGCACGGCGATGATCTTCGACGGCGGCTCGCTCGCGTGCAGGTAGCGGGCCGGCCCGCGGCTGCGCTATCCTGGCGCGATGGAAGACATCCAGGTCACCATCATCGGTTCAGGGAACGTCGGGTCGGCCCTCGCGCGGCGGCTGCTCGCCGCCGGGCGCAGAGTGACGGTCGGGGTCCGCGACCCCGCCAAGCGCGCGGGGGTGCAGGCCGCGCTCGGAGGCGGGGCGCAGGTCCTCGACCCGGTCGAGGCGGCCGCCGGCGCCCAAATCGTGTTTCTGGCGGTGCCGGGCCCCGCGGCGGTCGCGGCGGCGCGCGGGCTCGGCGATCTGCAGGGCAAGATCCTGATCGACTGCAACAACCCCCTCACGTGGAACCAGGGGCCCGTGTGGAACCCGCCGCCGGAGGGATCGCTGACCGCCGCGCTCGCGGCGGCGTTGCCAGGGGTCCGCGTGCTCAAGGCGCTGAACACCTTCGGCGCCGAGTTCCACGCGGACCCACGGCTCGCGCACGGCGAGGTCGCGGACGTGTTCGTGGCGGGCGACGACGCGGGCGCCCGCGGGACGCTCGCGCAGGTGCTCGAGCGCGCGGGCTTCCGGGCGATCGACGCCGGGCCGCTGCGCAACGCGGCGGTCCTCGAGAACGTGGCGATCCTGTGGATCCACCTCGCCACGGTCGGCGGGCGCGGCCGCGAGTTCGCCCTCAAGGCCCTGGGTCGCGGGTAGGGGGCCTCACCAGAACGCGGGTCGCTCGGGCATCGGCGCCTGGCACCTGCTGCAGCTCTTGTGGTCGTCGTTTACGTCCTCGAGCGAGCCGCAGGAGGGGCAGCGGACCCACAGACGATTCATCCGTGTCGGCGTCCAGACGCTGGTCCAGACCGCCGCGACGAAGCGCCCGCCGAAGAGCTCCTTCATCGCCGCGGCGTGGTGTCTTCCGAGCGCCCGCTTCATCGACGCCTCGTCCTCCCACGCGGTCACCGTGAAGCCTCGGAGCCCAGTGAAGCCGGTGACGATCGAGATGAAGCCGGGCTCCGCGAGGAAGTCTTTCACGTTGTCGCGCGAGTGGGCGCGGAGGCGCTCCTTCTCGTCGTCGTTCGCGGCCTGGATCCACGTCAACGCGATCACGCCGGGCGGCTTGTGGTTCCCCGACGGAACGCGCATCGAGTAGCCGTACTTCGCGGGGCCCTGCTCGACGGGCTGCACGAGCGCCATGAGGCCGAAGCTCTCGAAGAAGGCCTTCTGATCGAAGTACCCGCGCACGGAGCGGAGCCCGCCGTCCTCGACCTGGAAGACGTAGACCCCCTGGAGCGTCGCCTCCCTGTCGGTCGGGTTGACGCCGGGGCGGAGGGAGCCGCGGTTGCACCCGCGCATGACCCACTCGACCGCGTAGCGGCCGTCGCCGCCGATCGCCTGCGAGCGTTCGAAGACGAGGTCCGGGAACGCCGTGCAGCGCGACTCGACGACGCGACCGACTTCCGAGCCGACGAAGGGGCGCTCGGTCGCTGGATCCGCGTAGGTCCCGCCCGGGGCGAAGGTGCGCTGGACGGCGTCCGGGTCGTGCGCGTTCCAGCCTTCGAAGTACGCGTCGATGAGCGCCTCGTGCGTGGTCCTGTCGTGCGGCATGCGGGCTCCCTCCGGTGCTGGTGCGCCTCAGCGGCCCAGCGTCTCGATGATGAGTCGCGCGGTCTCGGCGCCTGAGAAGTTCTGTTGGCCCGTGATCAGGTTGCCGTCGCGGACCGCGAAGCCCCGCCACATCCCGGCCTGCACGAAGTTGGCGCCGAGCTCGCGGAGCTCGTCCTCGATACGCCACGGCATGAGGTGCTTGTCGCGCGGCAGCGCCCCGATGCTCCGGACCGCGTCGTCGGCGAAGTCCTCCTCGACGTTGGCGAAGCCGGTGACGGTCTTCCCCTTGACGAGCAGCTCGCCGCTCGAGAGCCGCGCGTAGCGGAGGAGCGCGACGCCGTGGCAGAGCGCGCTCGCGACCTTCCCTGCTTCGTAGAACGCGACGAATTTCTGGTGCAGATCCGTGGCGCGGTCGAAGCTGAACATCGGCGCCTGACCGCCGGCGACGACGATGGCGTCGAAGCCTGCGACGCTGATCTCGGAGACCGGTCTGGTCTCCTCGACGAGCGCGGCGAGGCGGGGCGTGTGGATGAAGCCCATGCTGATGAGGTCGGACGCGGAGTAGCCGCTCGGGTCGCGCGGGTCGCTCATCCCGTCCGCGTCGCACTTGCCACCGGCGGGGCTGAAGACCTCGACCTCGTAGCCCGCCTCGTGGAACGCGTAGTACGGGTGCGTCAGCTCCGACCACCAGAAGCCGACCGGCCAGCCGGTGGTGCTCGAGGTCGCCGGGTTCGCGATGACGATGGCGACGCGCTTGGGCTTGTTAGGGTTCGACGGGTTGGGGTCCCTGAGGCTCATGTCGTTTCGCTCCTGCTGCGAGGACGGTGCGTCCCCTGGCGACCAACATGGGCGCTGTCGATGATGCAGACAATGCAAGAGAACGGAATCCAAAGTTGCAGCTCGTGCAACTATGGAGCGCGGCGCGGGCGCTTCCTCGTCTGTCCGGAGGTCGGGTCGGTCACGTCGAGGCGTGTCCGCGGCAGCTCGTGCTGCTCGCCCGCCGTCTCCTTCGACGCGCGCAGGAAGACCTCCCGCAGGAAGCGATGGCCGGCGTCGCTGTCGACCCGAGGGTGCCACACGAGGCTCAGGGCGTAAGGCCGGAGCTTGATCGGCGCCTCGAGGATCTGAAGGCCGAGCTGCGCCTCGTACCGCCTCGCGATCCGCTCGGAGATCGTGAGGAGGTAGTCGGTCTCGGACGCGAGCTGCAGCGCCGTCAGGAAGTAGGGGACCGCGCGCGCGACGGTGCGAGTGAGGCCCCGCGCGCGGAGCACGTCGTCGACGTAGCCTCCGGGCCTCCCGCGCGGCGCCACCTGCACGTGCGGGAGCCGGACGAAGTGCTCGAGGGTGAAGCGTTCGCCGACGAGCGGGTGCGCCCGCCGAACGACGCACACGAAGCGATCCGTGAGGAGCCGCCGCTTCCGCGTCTCTTGGGGGAGCTCGCCGTAGATGCCGACCGCCAGGTCGGACCCTCCGTCGCGGAGCAGGGCGGGATCATCGGGGGTGTTGGGGACGAAGCGGACGCAGACCTGGGGGGCTTCCTCGCGCAGGAGCCGGTCGACCGCGCCGCCCAGGATCGTCAGGACATAGTCGGTCGCGTGCACCATGAAGGTCCGCGAGAGCTCGCTCGGGGCGAAGGGTCGCTGTGGCTCGAGGGCGCGTCGCGCCTCCGTGACGACGTGGTGCACCTGCGGCTTCAGCTCGAGCGCGCGGGGCGTCAGAAGCATCCCTCGTCCGGACCGCACGAGGATCGGGTCCTTCAGGCGCTCGCGGATCCGCGCCAGCGCATGGCTCATCGCGGGGGTCGAGAGCCCGACTCGGCGCGCGGCGCCGGTGACGCTCCCCTCCTGAAGGAGTGCGTCGAGCGCCACCAACAGGCCGAGGTGAGACGATTCCATCTCGCGCAACTGTGGCTCTCGGCGGTTGAGCGGGTCAAGGCAGCGCCGGAGCCACCGGCAGCGCGTGGGCTGCGGGCGGCGCAAAGACGACGGCCCCGGAGAACTCCGAGGCCGTGGTCATCCTCATCTGGTATGGCTCCGGCTGCAGGACTCGAACCTGCGACCCAGCGGTTAACAGCCGCTTGCTCTACCGACTGAGCTAAGCCGGAATGATAGGACCCGCCGAGGCGGGTCAGGGTGTGTACTCGATCTTCAGGCTCAGCGTCAAGACGTCGACCTCAGAGAAATGTGACTTAGCACTCGATTTTGGGCGCGAATCTGAGGGGGTCGGGTCTTGACTGGCGACGGGGATCGTATAATCTCCGCCTCCCCATCACGGACCTCCGTGGTGGACAACAATCTGGACCAACACGCGGGAGTAGCTCAGTTGGTAGAGCACAACCTTGCCAAGGTTGGGGTCGCGAGTTCGAGTCTCGTCTCCCGCTCTCCATAAGGGGGCCTCGTCCGTGGACGGGGCCTTCTTCGTTTTGGGCGCTCGAAAACGAGCGCACGGGAATATCTGGCGACTTGCACAGTTTCACCGAAGGGCCTAGCCTCGGTGCCGCGCGTGTTCGCCGTCGTGCAAAGTTTTCTCCGCGTCATGCTCGCCCTCGCCCTGTGGGTGGGGGTGAGCGCGGCGGCGTCGAGCGCGGAGCCCACGTCTGAGGTGTTCTCCGGCCGGAGTGACCTCCACTTCCGGCTCATCGAGTTGCTCGGCGGACCGGAGCTGTGCGGCGACGACGCGGACGAGGAGGACGACATCCTCTGCGGCGGCGACTTGCTCGCCGACCTCGTCGCGGATCCCGCGGTCCTGCGCCTGTCTCGGAGTTCATGTTCTCGTCTTCTGGAGGCTCTCTTCACGCAGTCGCTCTGCGATCCTCGTGACGAGGCCTGCGGCAAGCTGCAGCAGGGTCAGGCGCCTCCCGCGCTCCCGCCCGAGGCGCTCGGTCCGACAGGGCCCGCGACACTGGCGACTGGGTCGCTTCGCTTCGAACCCCAGCCGTGGATCCTCGCGGCTTTGCGGGCGCGCGACGACCCTCCGCTCGTGTCGCGCTGCGAAGGACCCGGGGAACCGCCGCCGCGCGGCCGGCTCGCGTAGTCCGCTCGAGCCGGCGAGAGGCTTTGGCCGCGCTCGAGCAGTGCAGGCGTCCTGCCTGCCCTGAAGCGCGCCCTTCGCCTCGCTGGCGTGCTTCGCGACGAGACGGTCCCCCACCCATCACCATGCCGGTTCGCAGATCTCTGCTCGCCCTCGCGCTCGGCGCGGCGGCCTGCAGCGCCAGCTCCCAACCTGAGACGCACGTCGAAGCGGCCAGCCCGGCCGTGCGCTATCGAGTCGACCTCGACCCCGACGAGCACGCGCTCGGCGGCGCCGAGCCGCTGGTCACGATCGTGGTCTTCTCCGACTATGCCTGCCCGCCCTGCGCCCGGACGTGGAAGGTCCTCGGTCACCTGATCGAGGACTATGGGGACCAGATCCGCGTCGTCTTCCGCACCCTCTCCCAGCCCGGCATGACGGACGCGGAGCGGGCCGCCGAGGCGGCGCTGGCGGCGGGCGCCCAGGGCAAGTTCTGGCCGATGCACGAGCGCCTCTACGCCGAGATGCGCTTCGATCGCGCCGCGATCAAGGAGCACGCCGAGGCGCTCGGACTCGACGTGCCGCGCTTCCTCGACGACCTCGACGCCGGCGTCTTCGTGGGGACGCGGATGCGGCACCGTCGGCAGGCGCTCGGCCTGGGTATCTACTTCAGTCCGGTCGCCCTGGTGAACGGTGTGCCCGTGGTCGGCTTCCGCGACGAGGCGACCTGGCACGCGCTCCTCGACGAGGAGATCCTGCTCGCGCAGGGGCGCGTGCGCGGCGGGGTCGCGCGCAAGGATCTCTACGCGGACCTCATGGAGGAGGCGGTCACGGCGCCGATCGTCGTCGACGCCGAGACGGACGCGCAGCGGCGCGTCCTGGTCGAGCGCTTCAAGGCCGCGGAGGGGCCGCCCGCCCGCAGCGCCGAGGAGGGCAAGCGCTACGCGGTCGACGCCGGCGACGCGCCGACGGCCGGCCCCGCGGACGCGCCGCTGCTGCTCGTCGCCTTTATGGACTACGAGTGTCCCTTCTGCCGCCGCGCGCAGGAGGGGATCGAGGAGCTCCGGCGGCGCTACCCGGACGACCTGCGGGTCGCGTACCGCCACCTCCCGCTGGCGATCCACTCGAGCGCCGACAGCGCGGCGCGGGCGGCGATCGCCGCCGACCGTCAGTCGCACTTCTGGGCCTACTCGGGGCGCCTCTTCGCGGCGCCGCGTCTGGGCCGTCAGACCTACGCGCAGCTCGCCCGGGACCTCGGGCTCGACGAGCGGCGCTTCCTCACCGACCTCGACAGCTCCGAGGTCGCCGAGGTCGTCCGTCGCGACCTCGTGTCCGCCCGCCGGCTCGGCCTCGACGCCACGCCGGCGATCTTCCTCAACGGCCGCTACATCAGCGGCTTCCGCGGCACCGAAGAACTCGCCGCCGACGTCGACGCCGAGCTCGCCCACGCGCGAGCGAAGATCGCCGCCGGCACCGCGCGAGACGCCGTCGTGCGAGAGATCCTCGAGCACGAGGCGATCCCGCCGAGCGAGTTCCCGAGCGCCGACCTGCAGCAGTAGAGCTCCCTCTCACCAACCAGCAACCACGCACGATACACCACCATGAAACGCTATAGCCCCACCGTCCTCCTGGTCTCGGCGCTCGCCCTGGC
>CAZMML010000029.1:0-12747 GCA_964567335.1 uncultured Nannocystis sp.
GATAGGCCACAAGAATGCACGAAATGTCACAGAATGACACAATGGTTTACGAATCGTGGGGGGCAGACCTCGTGCTTGTCATGCGATATCGAGAATGGGCACTCGCGATGAGCCGATTCTATCCAGACAAACCTGATTCGCAACCGGAGACGGCCTGGAACTTCCTGATGGATCGCCGGGTGCGGACGATGGCGAACCGGAAGTCCGCCGTCTCGCGGCGAGCGATGGCCTCGGTCAAGAAGATCGAGGAGTTGATCAAGAAGGGGAAAGCGCGATGATGGTGCAACTGAATATCCAGGTGCCGACCCTGGAAACGCACGAGGAAGGCTTGGCGTACTGTCGGCAAGTGGCGCAGCTCATTGTGCACTCAGAACTGAACGAGGCCGCACTGATTAAACGGATTGTGTATTCGGTGCCAAAGAAGAAAGGGAAATACCCATGACAATCGCGATGGATGATTGGTCAGGATATGAAATGCCGGAGCAGCCGGAACTCCACCCGGCAGAGGATGCCGAGAAAGTGGTGCGGATTCCGATAGCTGAGCGAGAGCAGTATATTGCGCTCTATCAGGAGAAAGTGAACGCATTGGTGCCGGTCGATGACCGGACGGTGCAATCCATCGGGGAATTCGTTGAGCAGTGCAAGCTGGCGGCGAAGCGGGTGGAGGAGAAGCGCACGCTACTCGTGGCTCCACTCAACAAGCAAGTGAGCGAGATTAACGCCACCTATAAGCCGGTGGTGGACACGTTCCTGGGGTTTGCGAAAGCGGCCACAATACGGGTGAATAAGTTTCTGGACGATCGACGGCGGGCGGCGGAACTGGAACAGCAACGGCTCTTGGCGGAAGCGGCAAAGCGGCAGGCTGAACTTGACCGGAAGGCGCAAGAGGCGAAGGACAAAGCGGCATTGGCGGCAGAGTATGGGGATATGGTCACGGCAGCGGTCCAGGAAAGCAAGGCGCTCATCTTGGAGCAAAAGGCGGCAGAAGTGGTGCCGATGCAGGTGGCTGTGCCGACGGGGAAGGTGGAACTCGAAACCTCTACCGTCTCATTTGGGGGAGCCAAGAAGGTGTGGGCGCTGAACGGCTGGGATAAGAAAAAGCCGTTGCGCGTCAGTGACCCCTCCTTAGCGTCATTGGTGGGGGATCTGTCGAAGCTGCCAGAAGGCGTCCGGTTCATCCTCCAACATGCGGACCTGAACCCGGTGTACCTCAACGCCAGCTACAAAGGCGGGATGAAGTTACCGGCGCCCTTCGCCGAGGTCAATGATTACAGTGGCAGTCGGGTGCGTACTTGACACAAGGGACGGGCTGACGTATGCTGAAGGTAGACGAGATACGATGCGAGCGTATCACTGTCGCCGATGTTCTCCGGGGAAACCCGACTAGGCCCAATGGTGACTGCTCGCATCAGTTCACCGGCGGGCCTTTTTATTGCCCATCGTCATTGGTGGTTAACCGCCTCCCTGTCCAAGCCGGAAAAGAAAAGAACGCCCCTAGCGCGGGTCCAGGAGCTTCCGCCTCACTTTTGAGTGAGGACCTTCTCTCCTCCGCGACCTCCCGACTCTTGGAGGCGCGACCGTCTAGGCCGATCCCTGCAGACCAAGAGGGAGTCGGAGGGAAAAAGAAGGACGAGTTGTACCTATGAAACTCATCACGCAACGTGGCGAACAGCAGGAATACCGGGACGAGGAGACGGGGCGTACTTTTTACAGCGTCACACAGGTACGAAAAGTGGCCTTCGATTCCTACGCCGGGATACCTGAATCAGTGTTGGAACCGGCGCGGGTGAGAGGGACGATTCTCCATAGGCGTTTCTTTTTCGCGATGGCGTCGTTGGAGGGGTTATGTCCCTATCCAGCGGTGACACATCAGTATGAGGGGTATTGTCAGAGTATGGACACTTGGATAGCCAAGCGGAAACCGAAGCGGATCAAACTGGAGTCGGCTAGCTGTAATCTCCGGTATGGATATGCCGGAACGCCTGATGCGTTGTTTGATCTATTGCTCCCACTGAACCGGAAGGTGTCTCGGATTCGACGGGTGCTGTGCGATCTCAAGACCGGGGCACCGACGAAGACCGATCCCATGCAGCTTTGTGCCTATGAGCACATGGACGGGTATAAAGCCGATGAACTGATGGACTTATACCTCGATGCCGACGGCGGCGAAGCTAAGGAACATTTTGTCACAAAAGGGAACAGAGCTGTAGGGTGGTCGGCATTTTTGAATGCGTTATCTCTATTGCGTTGGAGGGATTCGCTATGAAGCTGTGCGAATGCGGGTGTGGGGAGTTGCCCAATACTCGTCGAGGAAAACCACTACGTTTTCTTAGAGGTCATCAATTTCGCAATGCAAAACGCACTACCGTTTCAGAGCACGAGAGGTTTCTCCGTTGTGTGCGGTATGCGGGCGAGTGCCTTGTGTGGACTGGTGGTAAGACCTATGGCGGGTATGGTGTGTTTTGGTTCAATGGCAAATGTGGTCTCGCCCATCGATATTCATATGAAAAATCTAAAGGGCAGATTCCTGAAGGATTGCAGATCGATCATATCTGTAACAACCGGTCCTGTGTAAACCCAGACCATCTCCGTGCCATTTCAAGTGCTGAGAACAACGCCAGGAGCACGAGCCCAACCGCCAAAAACATCAAGAAAACACATTGCCCCTCAGGGCATCCCTACATCATCGAGACGATGTGGGTAATTAGAGGTAAGCGGATATGTAAGTTGTGTCATCAACGTCGAGCCAAAGAATTACGGATGCGAAAGGAAGGGGCTACGCTATGAACCGTTTTACAAGAATAAAATCAAGTTTTAGCCAAAACAGACGAATCCCACGGCTCGGGAAGATACGCCTCGGGCTCAAAGTGCAGAAGCGGCGGCAGGATGGGTCAACAGTGGAGTATCCGACGGAGACTAATTTTTTTGTGGTGCCACCAGAGGTTGAGGCCGTCTACGGGCCTAAGCCCACATCTTTAGATATTATGCTTCCCTCTGACAATGAGGAAGCTGTATTCCCGCAATCGCTCGCGTGGTTTGGCCGATCCAAAGGCTTGCGCTGTAAGGGTGACGGGGAAACAGCTGAACGGCTCAATGAGCAGACTGGACAATGGGAACCTAGGCGATGCCCATGCGAGCACTACCGGACCAAAGAGAATCCGCGAGGCGAATGCACAGAACAAGGCATTTTAATGTTCATCCTTCCAAAGGTCTCTATGGGCGGGACATTTCAACTTCGTACAGGTTCGTACCATTCCGTCGTCGATATTAATTCAGGGCTAGATTACGTCCGTGCATTGATTGGGCGTATTTCGATGGTGCCACTGAAGCTGCAACGAGTGGCAAGAGAAACGCATGCGGATGGGAAAAAACAGGTTCATTACACCTTATCTCTGACACTCGATGCCACCGTTGATGGAGTCAATCAACTACGCGGGGATACGTCGCGCATTCTGTCTCATGCCCAACTACAGATCGAGGGACCTGCCGAGGAAAACCCGTGTTTTGATCCGCCAGATATTACAGAGACAGAGAATGGGGCAACCCATGATCCAGTCGTTGAAGCGGAAGCCCTCGCCAACATGACCGATGCGGAAATAGAACGGCTCAAGGCAGAGATGGATAAAAAGCAACCGGTGGAGCAGGACGGCGCGAGCGGTCATGCTGGGACTATCCCCCAGGAACCAGGAACACGCGATGCTGCTCCACCCTCTACGCCGCCGATCTCCGAAGAGGACTGGTCTGCGGCGGTGAATATGATCGAAGAGGACCCTAACCTCCGGGTGCTGAAAGATCTCGTGAAGGTCAATATGAAGATCAAGACGCTCAAACTGGTAGAGAAAGGTAAGCGGGAATTCATCCGGCAGTTCCGGATTGAATGTGAGAAGGAAAATCTTGGAGCAGCCTGCAAGCGGATCTTTGGATAAAGGAGGGATGAGACATGCCAAAACGAGGACGGTATGAAAACAGTAGTCATTCGCAGTCGTATCTGTATAAGCAGCAGATTCGCACCATGGCGATACTCAATCAGTGGTTTGTGTCCAGTGAGATGACGGAGTATGTCAGCCCAAAAGGGTACAAGATGACGATCTTTACGCCGAAAGATCTGAAGGTGAAGGAGGAGGCGGCGTGATCCAGACCGTCTTTATTCCTGGCCCTTTGCCGGGGATGAACGAGTTTTCTGGGAAGACAAGCGGGTGGGCGTATCGACGTGCGAAGTCCGTTTGGGCGATGAAGATTGCGCTCGCGATCAGACAAGCCAAGTTGCGGCCAGTGAAGCAGGCCTACCTCAGCTATGTTTGGATGGAGCCATCGCGCCGCCGCGATCCTGATAATTTCACGTCGCTCGGGCGCAAGTTCATTCTCGACCAGCTCGTGAACAGTAAGATCTTACCGGATGACGGCTGGGACGAAATCACAGGACAATCCGACTCGTGGGTGGTCGATAAAGACAAGCCAGGGGTCTACGTGATATTGGAGGAACGATGAAAGACGACATTATTGAAGTAGTCACCGAACGCGGGAATGTCTTCCGAGTGACGGAAGACAACCAAGCAGAGTGTAAATCGTGTGGGGCTCCTATTCTCTGGTGCGTCACGGCTAAGGGTAAGAAAATGCCGGTTGATGTGCCAACCGACGATACTCCTACCACGTCCCATTTCGCCACATGTCCTGATGCCAATACATGGAGAAAGCTATGATGCAGCTCTCTCTAGAAGAAGGCCGAGTATTGAAGGACGATGGGCTCGCCGGTGTCGCAGATAACAATATCGCCTTCCTAGCGGTGATGCGAGCAGAGGCGATCCGGATTTCCCTCTCACGAGGTTGGGTGTCGTCGGACGACCTCCGGGTGTATGCCTCACAGCTCGATCTGGAGCCTACACACCAGAATGCTTGGGGGGCGATCTTTCGAGGACCCCAGTGGAAGGTGGTCGGACACCGGAAAAGCGCGGTGCCAGGGAACCACGCCCGTGAGATAAAGATTTGGCAATACGTGGCACGAACGGACACATAGAGGAACTAAGAGGGGTTATGTTAAAAGGTAATCAATTATCAGACGAGGCTCTTTCTCAATTAGAATTCTGTTCTAGCATTGTTGGCCGATATGAATATGACTCACATAGCCAGTCTGTGTTTAGCCAATGCTGGGACAATATCTCCTCTCCTATAGAGCAGTTGCTTTATATCTCAATTTGCACATTGCATAGACTGTACTCCCTGCCTAGATACGACACCCGCGCTATTGACGGAAAACCATACGAGTATGGGTTAAGAATTACTCCGCAGTTCACTATTAGAACGTATCGCGTTGATTTCTATGTTGAATGGTGCGGGTATGGGTTTGTTGTTCCTGAATCAAAAAAGTCGGTTGTTGTGGAGTGTGATTCGCAGCAATGGCATGAGCGAACTGAGCAGGAGCGTCGATATGAGAAGCGTAGGGACCGTGATTTAGCGCAATTAGGACTTCATACATTTCGCTTTACTGGTAAAGAGATAAAAGAGGACCCATTTAAGCCAGTGGCGGAAGTTTTAGGTTTTGTAACCGGGCGTGATTTTTCTGACTACCAAGAAACGATCGATCTTTATAGGGGATAAAAAGTTATGGCATGGGTTGAGAGTCACACTGTGTTAGGTAGGCATCGGAAAGTTGTCCTTCTAGCCGACCATCTCAAGATTGAAATCCCTACGTTAGTTGGCCACCTGCATTTGCTTTGGCATGCCGTCTTAGAGCAGCAAGAGGACGGGGATTTGTCGCAGTGGTCAGATGCCGTCATCGCGCATGCGGCGATGTGGAAGGGTGACGCAACCATCTTTGTAGCCTCCTTGAGGCAGTTCGGATGGATCGATGGGGTGCTAGTTCACGATTGGCTCGATTATGTGGGTGAATATCTCACAAAGAAATATCACTCATCTAACCCTCAAAAGCTCGTCATGATATGGAAGGCTCACGGTTATAAGTATGGGAAAGGTAAAGGGAAATACGGGAAGATTCAAGGAAGTAAAAAGGAAGTAAAAAGTCAGCCAGAAGTCAGATTACCTAACCTAACCCTTCCTAACCCTTCCGAACCTAACCTAACCGAACCTGAAGAAGAAAAGAAGAAGAGTTGCGGCAAGGTTAAAACCTTGCCAGCCCCTGCGAAGAGTACGGATACGTGGGAGGCTTACGCGAAAGCTTATGAGCAGAGGTACCAGGTTGAGCCGAAGAGGAATGAGAGAACCAGTTCGCTCCTGTGTAGGCTCGTAGATCGACTTGGGGCATCAGATGCTCCCTCAGTCGCGGCGTTTTATCTCACACACAACGGGCCGATGTATGTCCGGTGTCGGCATCCCCCAAACCTGCTGGTGCAGGATGCGGAGGGGTTGTGGACACAGTGGAAGACCGGCCAGAAAGTCACCACGAGTGAAGTGCGACAGGCAGAACTGAAGGACGATGCACGGGAGCAGGTGAAGCGCGTGGAAGCGATACTCGCAAGGGGGTTGTGATGACACTGACGGAAGCCGTGAAAGGGACGTATGCCGTGATTGGGCAGGCGATGACCGATACGGAATTAGCGATGGTGGTCTCCGATTTATCGCTCTATCCGCCAGTGGCAGTCATGGCGGCGTTGACGCGATGCCGGCGTGAGCTGAAGCGAATCACGCTCGCCGACATTATCGATCGGATTCCTGGTGGGCATCCTGGTGTGGAGGAGGCGTGGGCGATGGTGTCGCGGGTGATGCGTGATGAACACGCCTCGATCGTGTGGACGGATGAGATGCGGCAAGCGTATGGCGTGGCGATGGCGTTATCGGATGATCCGGTCGCTGCGCGGATGGCGTTCAAAGAATCCTATCTTGCACAAATCGGTGAAGCGAGAGCGAAGGGCCAGCTGGTGAAGTGGTCGGTGTCGCTCGGGTGGGATCAGCAGCGGCGAGAGATTGCGGTGAAAGAAGCCGTTGAAAAGGGGCGATTAACGCATGAGTCGGCGGTCGCCTATTGTCCTGATTTGACGTTGCTGAACACGAGTGAATCACGGAAATTACTGGAGGAGGTGACGCATGGCTTGCCCACAATGCCAAGCGCCGACTGATGTTTCTAGCGATGGCGAGATTGCGGTTGGATGGTGCGGGAAAGATGTGCATGTGTCGTGTGTGCCGTTGCATGTGCGGGCGTGTCGATCCTGCTGGCCGCACAACACGGCGTATATCCTGTTGGACGATCAACGGCGGGGCGCTGAAGCGGCAGCGGCACGGTAGAAAGGAGACGTATGGGATTCAATAAAGTCATACTCATTGGCAACCTCACGCGCAATATCGAGCTCCGGTACACCCCGAGCGGCGCACCGGTTGGCTCGTTTGGACTGGCCGTGAATCGTCGCTTTAAGCAAGGCGATGAACTGAAAGAGGAAGTGTGTTTTATCGATGTGGTGACGTTCGGGAAGCAAGCGGAGAATGCGGCGAAGTACCTCACGAAAGGCAGTAAGGTGATGGTGGATGGGAGGTTGCAGCAACGCCGCTGGGAGACAGAGGCCGGTGAGAAGCGGAGTAAGCATGAGGTGGTGGCGGAAAATATTCTGTACCTCGATGGCACGAAGGGACACGAAGCGGCACAGGCGGACCCAGAGATCACGATGGAATGGGAAAGGAAGGACGCATGACGGTGACGCAGTGGAAATCCCGCGTGGCAGCACTCGGGTGTATCCTATGCCGACACCTTGGCCTTGGGGAGACGCCAGCTAGCTTGCATCATGTTCGAGAGGGACAGGGGCTCAGTCAGAGGGCGGTGGATTGGCTGGTTGTTCCGCTCTGCAAAGAGCACCATCAAGGGGTAACGGGTGTGCATGGGGGGAGGTTTTATCAACACTGGAAGATGGACGAATTGGATATGCTAGCCATGACGATTCAGGAGATGGCATGCAAGAGATAGGGTTCTTACTTTGAAGACACGCGCTGGTCGGGTGCACCTTTCGGGGATTGTCCCGGACTGATCATGGGAGGTCGGTCAAGCACCTGTTCCGTGGGGTGACTGGGGAAAAGGCATCCCACGGGACGCGCACCAGTTTTACCGTAGGCTACCAACTTAATTTGTTTGACAGGGGCGCGTGATTGGTCTACATTGCGCAGCAATGGCATGTAGCGCATACATCATAGCGAACGAAATCATGAGGTGGTTATGTCATCGGCAATGAGAAATACGGCATTAGGTGCATTACTGAATAACAAAGGGGTGTTGCGTGTGCCAATAGAGCTGATCGCATGCCGTGATGCCGTGTACTGCTGGGTGAGGGGTGACGACGTGCTGTACATCGGAATGAGCGGAACCCCGATGAGGCGCATTGGCATGCACCAAGTTATAGGCATAGTTGAGCCTCTAGCGGTCGGGGATGAAGTGCTTGTGATCCCATGTGAAGATGGGAAAGTCTTTGCCTTGGAGGCTGAGTTGATCCGGTTGATGAAACCAAAATACAACGATGGGCTAGCATGGGATCAACGGACCAAAGAGTGTGAACAGCGGGTGTGTTTGTCATGCGGAAAGACGTTTATGCAAAAAAGAAATTGGCAGCGGTGGTGTAGTAGGAAATGCGGGACGGGAGTTGGGCGCTACTCAAAAATAGAAAGTGTGGAGAAACCCACGGGTTAAGAGGCAGCAGCTATGACCAGTACCGGCATGATGGTGTTCCTGGTGGTGTTTTACGTGGCAACGGCCATTGTGAGTGGGACGGAATCGAACTGGCCGAGGGTGTTGTATTGGATTTCGGCAGCCGGAATTACGACGGCGGTGTTATGGGGGACACGATGACATATGAGGAGTTTCTAAATGGAAAACGTCAGATAGCTGGAGTGTTCGGGTTTACACCAAAACATCTCCCTGAATTCTTATTCGATTTCCAGAAGTTTTTGCTTGAGTGGCAGATACAACAGGGGCGGTCTGCCCTCTTTGCGGACTGCGGGTTAGGTAAGACGCCGATGCAGCTCGCTTGGGCGGATGCGATTGTACGCCACACGAATAAGCGGGTACTCATCTTGACGCCGCTTGCTGTCAGTGGGCAAACGATCCATGAAGGGGAGAAGTTTGGGATTGAATGCCATCGGTCAAAAGATGGAACCAGCCTTTCCGCTATTACCGTGACGAATTATGAGCGGCTTCACCATTTCAACCCACACGATTTTATCGGCGTGGTGTGCGATGAAAGCTCGATCTTGAAGAATTTCGAGGGCGCGACGAAAGATGCTATTACGGAATTTATGCGGATCGTGCCGTATCGGATGCTCTGTACGGCGACCGCCTCACCTAACGACTATATCGAACTCGGGACATCCTCGGAAGCGTTGGGCGGGCTTGGCTACATGGATATGCTTGGGATGTTTTTTAAGAATGACCAGAACAGTCTGCATCCCGCTACACGTACCAGACACCACGGACTCAATATGAGTGGACAATGGCGGTTCAAGCCGCACGCGGAGCGCCCATTCTGGCAGTGGGTGGCGTCCTGGTCGAGAGCCATTCGGAAACCGTCAGATTACGGGTTTCAGGATGGGAAATTTACGCTCCCTGAGCTGATTACTACACAGCATATTGTAAATGCCTCACGGCCTCTCGATGGGTACTTATTCACAGTACCAGCGCATGACCTTGCTGAGCAGCGGTCTGAGAGGCGGCACACCATCACGGAGCGATGTGAGAAGGCGGCGGAATTAGTGCGAGAGAGTCTCTGTTATGTGGCCTGGTGTCACCTGAATCAAGAAGGCGACTTGCTAGAAAAGTTGATGCCGGGCGCTGCCCAGATTAGCGGGAAGGATTCTGATGATGAGAAGGAAGAAAAGTTTGAGGCGTTCTCGTCCGGTCAACTCCGTGGGCTGATCACAAAGCCCTCTATCGCTGGATGGGGGCTAAACTGGCAACATTGCCGACATATGACCATGTTCCCATCCCACAGCTTCGAGCAGTACTACCAGTCCGTACGTCGGTGCTGGAGGTTCGGGCAAACGCAACCAGTTACAGTAGATGTGATCACGACGGAAGGTGAGTCGAACGTGATGCAGAACCTCCTGCGAAAATCAGAGGCGGCGGACAAGATGTTCGCTATGATCGTGCAACACATGAACGAAGCGATTACCAAACAGAATCATCACCGAGCGAATAACCCTACGGAGGTTCCATCATGGCTATCATCGATCAACGCATAACTGACCGCTACGCGATTTATAACGGGGATTGTTGCGAAGTCATGCCACAACTCCCCGATGAGTCCGTCCACCTCTCTGTCTATTCCCCTCCGTTTGGTGGGCTCTATAACTACAGCTCGTCAGAGCATGATTTGAGTAACTGCCTGAACTATGACGAGTTTTTCAAACACTACGAATTCGTTGTGAGGGAGATTGAGCGCGTCACGCTCCCTGGCAGAATTACGGCGGTCCATTGCATGGATGTGCCACGATCAGGAGATAAGGGACTGATTGATTTCCCTGGCGATATTGTGAAGCTCCATGAGAAATTAGGGTTCTACTACATCGCTCGTCACGCTGTCTGGAAGGAGCCTCTCGCGGTCAGACTTCGTACAATGACGAGAGGGTTAGCCCACAAGCAGATCGTGGATGATTCTTCCCTGTGTGATGTGGCCAGTGCTGACTACCTCCATCTGTTTCGCAAGACAGGGAAGAATCCCATACCTATCACGCATCCGACAGGTCTGCACTCATATGCGGGCGAACGAGAGATTCCGGCAGACCTTGCGCCATACAAGGGGTGGGACGGCAAGCAGACAGAAAACCGCTACAGCCATTGGATCTGGAGGCAGTACGCCTCGGCATTCTGGGATGACGTACGGATAGATCGTGTACTCCCCTACAAGGAATCGAAAGAGCCGGACGATGAAAAACATGTCCACCCGCTCCAGTTGGACGTTATAGAGCGTGTCGTGGTGTTACGATCAAACGAAGGAGAAACCGTCTTAACCCCATTTATGGGAGTTGGGTCAGAAGTGTACGGCGCAGTCATCAACGGCAGGCAGGGTATCGGGATTGAGCTGAAGAGCTCGTATTTCAAACAGGCCGTCTTGAACTTAGAGGCGGCGGTACGTTCGTGGCGAGATTCAACTGAACAAGCAGACTTATTTAACGTGCTGGCGGACTGAGCCTATCGGGAATTCCCCCGCACCGGAGCGAAGGCCGGTGAATCAGTTGTGAGTGTGGCGGGTATCACCTGAAACGGCGTCGGCTCGTCACGCTCACGCACCTTAAACAACAAGGAGGGTTGAACGTGGACAACCAACATAGAAAAATTTCTGGGTATCGAGAGTTGAACGATGAAGAGATCGTTGCAATGAACGAAGTGAAACTGAAGGGGGCTGAGATTGGCCAATTAGTTGAAAAGCTCCGTGGCAACAAAGATCTCGATCAACGCTGGGTATCGATCGGGGCGACCGAGTTACAGCAAGGGCTCATGGCATTAACGAGGGCGATTGCGAAGCCGACGTTTTTCTTGTGGGCCTTGGTCATGTTGGCAGGCTGTTCCTCAGGACTACAGGAGCGAGCGTTTAAGGATGAATCAGGGACCTATATTGTGTCGAGGTCACTCGTGAATGATCGGGTGACGGCGAATCAGCCACATGTGTCGGGGGTGTTTGCCTGTGATTCAAAGATGACAGCCGAGGCTATGGCACAGTGGAAACAACTCAACCCCGGAGAGGAGCGCAGCGAGTATAGCCAGTGTCAGCCTATAGAGAAATACCGACCAGGGGCCTATCAGCTAACCTCGGATCAGCCTATCGGCACGATCTACAAAGGGCCGGTGGAAGCGGCTGTGCTGGGGGCGTCAGTCGGGGCAGGGCTGGCTCTGAGCGGGCCGGAGGTCACGCAACAAGGTGGCGGGGCGTCCTCAAGCGCCAGTGCGTCATCCAAAGCACGGGGATCGAGGGGGCACCGGCGATAATGGCGCGCAGGCAGAGCGATGGCGGAAAGGCCGTGATCATTGATGAGCATTTCATAGATGCACTAGCGCATTTATGGGAGCTGTCTACCCTATCCCAGAAAGATTTTGCGGGAAGGTTAGGGATGTCTCCTCAGTATCTTCATGACCTGCTGCTAGGGCGCAGGAACCCATCGGTGGCGGTAGCTTCGGCGATTGTGCGTTATCTGGGGTTGCGAGGCGGTAGGGTATCGGCGGAACGGTACTGGCACAGGATTGCTGCAAGAACGCACGGATGGCAGCTTTAGCGGCCACAAGTGGTCATAGGAGGTAATATGAAAACGATTTCATTGAAATTCGTATGGGGCATGTACTTAAAGCTCTGGGCAGCAAGCTCTGGGCAGCGGGCGACAAGCTCAGGGCAGAGGGCAACAAGCTCTGGGCAGCGGGAGTTCTTGAAGTGTATGGCAACGTCACCATCGAATGGAAATCTTCTACACATTGCGTGGTGGACGGAACGAACGAATATACCGAAGAGATGAGGTAAGGCGATGTGGAACCTGAAAATGATCATGCAGATGTGTACCGTAGCGATACTCATGAGCGGCCTGCTGCTCATTGTCTATCAGGTGTATCAATGGGAACGCGCAGAGGAAGCCGACCGTTGCCACGCGGCACAGGAAACCATTCTGGATGAGGCCGAGCTGATTGCGGCGGGTGGGAAGTTTCCAGGGGAGCAGGTGACGGATCGATGGAGAGCGTTGTTGGAGGGATGCTTGTGAAAGAGCGACAGATTTTGATGACGCCAGAGAATGCGCAGAAGTGTCACGATGGGAGAAAGACGCAGACGAGACGGATCA
>CAZMML010000030.1:0-12710 GCA_964567335.1 uncultured Nannocystis sp.
GAGGTCAAGAAGGGCAGCACCAACGCGAGGCCCTGGCCCTGCTTGCCGCGCAGATCCTTGAGGATCGCGCCGAGCTCGGTCTGGGCGGTCTCCCAGTCGGAGGCCTCCTGACCAGCCTTGCCCTTCTTCATCGGGGTCCGCGAGCGGGCCGGGTCGTAGAGCGAGAGGACGGAGGCCTGGGCAGCGATGTCGGTCGCGCCGAGTGAGCCGCTGTGACGCGGGTTGCCCTCGACCTTGGTCGGGCGGCCGTCTTGCGACTCGACGTGGACGCCGATCACGGTGCCGCCGAGCTGGAAGGCGCTGGCGTAGTAGACCGACTGGCCGGGGATCGAGTCCTCGGGGCGCTTGCTGAGCGGGACGATGTGCTCGACGGGCTTGCGGACGCAGCCGGTCATGCCGGCGAGCGCGGTCGAGGCGCCGAGGATCCCCATGAACTTGCGCCGCGCGAGTGAGGTCGGGGGCACCAGGTCGGGCGCCTCGGCCGCGAGCACGGGGAACTCGTCGTGCGAGGGGCTGAGGGTGCCGTCGAGGTCCGCGAGGCTGCGCCAGTAGGCCTTGAGGGTGTCGTGGGACTTGGTCATACGCGAAAACCGTCTGGCGGGGTTAGCGGTGGCAGCCCGAGCAGTGCTCCGGGGGGTTGATGTCGCGCTTGCGAGCCGGGTCCTTGGCGGCGTCGTAGGCCTTGCCATCAGTCTCCAGGTCCCAATGCATGTCGGTGACCCGATTGAGCGGACGGAGGTGCGGCTCGGGGTTGCGGTGACACTCGAGGCACCAACCCATCGAGAGCGGCTTGTCCATCTCGACGATCGTCATCTGGTCGATGCGGCCGTGACAGCTCGCGCAGCCGACACCGGCCGCGAGGTGCGGTCGGTGGTCGAAGAAGGCGTAGTCGGGGAGCTGGTGGACGCGGACCCAGGGGATCGACTCGCCGGTCTCGTAGCTGTCGCGCACGGGCTTGAGCCGCGGGCTGTCGGTCTTGACGAGCGAGTGACAGTTCATGCAGGTCGCCGCGGCCGGGACCGCAGCGACCGCGGCGCGCTCGACCGTGTTGTGGCAGTAGCGGCAGTCCATGCCCATGTCGCCCGCGTGGAGCTTGTGGCTGAAGGGCACGGGCTGAATCGGGCGGTAGCCGGCGTCGGTGTACTTCGGAGAGAAGTAGTACCAGATGAAGCCGACGAGGCCGGCGAGCACGAAGGGTCCGAGCACCGCGACGGCGAGCGGGATGTTGTTGGTCCAGCGGGGGAAGATGGCCGGCACTTCAGTTCATCCTCGTCTTAAAGAGGTCCGGGGGGGTCTGCAGACCCCCCTTGGTGGGGCGTGTTCGTGGCGCGACATGAAAGCGGCGAAGAACGACCAGGGACCCTTGTTTCGCGGCGCACCCTAACAGCTCACGGGGCGCCCTTGCAACAGTCCTGAGGAGGTGTCGGGGGCGAGGCGCCCCGGCAAAGACAGCGCGCACTTCGGAACCTTACCCGTAGGGAGAGGGTTGAACAGTGGTCGCGACCGGGTGCCTCATCTGCGAGGCAGACCTGTGACCGCGTGTCGCAACCCCTCGTGCAGGCGCAACGAACCGCTCAGGGCGCCCCGCCGCTGCGCCAGCGCGGGGAGAAAGTCTTGATGTAACTCACCAGCGCGTCCACGTCTTCATCTCGAAGGCCGACCCACGCGGGCATGCCCTTGTCGACCTTGCCTGCGCGGATGATCGCCGCGAGGTCCTCGTTGGTCGGGAGCGCGTCGCCGGGGGTCGACTTATAAAGGAATTGGGCGCGTCGGAAGTCGCGCGGATCGAGGTTTCGCGCGGCGGGACCCTTGCCGTCTCCCTCGTAGCCGTGGCAGGACGCGCAGTAGCGATTAAACAGTTTCTGTCCCGCGTTGAGCGTCTCCGCCGAGATCGAGACCCCGCCGAGGACCTGCGGCTCCTTGAAGGGCGGGGGCCCTGCCTCACACGCCACGAGCGCGAAGAGGGCGACGTTGAATTTGATGTTCAACCCTCGCCCCTCCCACAACCTCCCTGGCGCTCACGATACTCACGAAGGACGTGCTGTGAGCGGTGGAAGATCTCGTCCAGCCCGACTTCGTCGGAGCTGTAGTACCCGCGGACGTTGCCCTCGGGATCGATGAGCGCCAGCTTGGTGGTGTGCGCGATGTCGACCATGCCGGCGCTGGTCGACTTCTTGTCCATCGCGGAATTGAAGGAGCCGACGACGAGCGCCTTCATCCCCTCGAGGTCGCCGGTGACGAAGCGCCACCGCGACTCGTCGGCCCCCAGGTGCCCGGCGTAGGTCTTGAGGACGGCCGAGGTGTCGTTGACGGGATCGACCGAGAAGCTGACGAGCTGCACCTCGACGCCGTGCTGCGCGTAGCGACGCTGGAGATCGAGCATGGCGCGGGAGATCCGCGGGCAGGTGCTCGGGCAGGCAGTGAACATGAAGCCCGCGACCGTGACCCGGCCGCGCAGCGACGCCCGCGAGAAGGGCTGGCCGTCCTGATCGACGAGGTCGAACTCGGGGAGCTGCGCGAGCACCGGCGGAGGCTCCGGGACGTGGCGCGTGCAGGGGCGCATCGCGGTGATGGTGACGATCCCGACGACCGCGCCGAAGTGCCACGGGTAGCGGATGAACTTGCGGTACAGCCAGCCGCCGCGCGCTTCGGGCGGCGGGAGCGGGGGTCCCTCGGTCATGTGAGCACCACGTCGAGGACGAGGGCGACGATCAGGGCGGGCAGATAGAGGAGAGAGGCGAAGAAGAAGCGCCGCGCCCAGCGATGGGCGTCCTGCGGCTTCTCGAAGGCGCGGAGGCCGGTGAGCGCCCAGCCGAGGAAGCCGAGGCTGAGGATCAGCGCGGACGCGCAGTAGAGCGGACCGGTGAGGCCGATCACGCTGGGGAGCACCGAGATCGGCACGAGCAGCGCGGACCACAGCACGGACTGCACGCGCGCGACGGCCTCGCCGCGGACGACCGGGACGCAGCGGATCCCCGCGCGGGCGTACTCGTGCTGGCGGAAGAGCGTGATCGCGAGGAAGTGCGGCATCTGCCAGACCAGCAAGATCGCGAAGAGGGCCAGGCCGCCGGCGTCGAGGGTCCCAGTCACCGCGGTCCAGCCGAGCAACGGGGGGATCGCGCCGGGGAAGGCCCCGATCAACAGCGCGAGCGGGGTGCGGTACTTGAGCGGGGTGTAGACGAGGACGTAGCCGACCAGCGCCCACAGGGCGAGCAGCGTGGTCAGGTGGTTGGTGAAGCAGAGGAGGACGGTGAGCGCGGCGGCGCAGAGCAGCGAGGCGAGGGCGAGGGCTGTCCGCGAGGACATGCGGCCCGCCGCCAGCGGACGATCGCGGGTCCGCGGCATCAGTGGGTCGCGCCCGCGCTCGAGGAGCATGTTGAAGGCGCTCGCGCTGGCGACGGCGAGCGAGGCCCCCACGACGCCCGCAAAGCCAGCCGCGAAGCCGGGCGAGCACCACCCGTCGGCGGGGGTCTCAGGGGTGAAGGGGTGAGGCCCGGCCCGCAGCGCCAGCCAGGCGGCGCCAGCGGCCGTGAGGGCGCACATCCGGGTGACGCCCGGCTTGGTGAGCTCGATCAGGTCGCGGAGCGCGGAGCGCCGGCGCCGGGGCTTGGCGACCTGTCCCGCGCTCAAAGCTGCACCGCCTTCTGGTCGGTGCGGCAGAAGCTGTCGAAGGCGCGGTAGGCGTCGGCGCAGGCGCACTCCTTGGTGCGGCGGCACTGGGTGCCGCGCTCTTTGCAGGTGACGAAGACCCACTTGCCGTCCATGCCCTCGCCGCCGGGGAGCTTGCCGCAGTCGGCGCCGCGGTCCTGGGCCTTGAGGCAGTGGAACATGGCGGTCTTGACGCCGCTGTTACACATGACGGCGGTGGCCTCGCACTGCTTGTGCCAGGCGAGGACCGCGTCGATGCAGCCCTCGGCGTCGACGCCGCGACCGCGCTCGGCGAAGCCGGGGAGCGCGGCCTGAACGACCGCTTCGCCGCGGACATAGGCGCGGTGCATGGCGAGGCCCATCAAGCTCCCGATGACGCCGACGCCGATCAAGACCGTCCGCAGGCTCGGACCGCGCCACTCCTTCTCGGGCCCTGACACGAGCAGGACGCTAACCGCGCGAAGCGGGGGGGTCAACTACGCGAGACGGAGGGTCGCAGGCGAAGAAGGTGCGTGTGGATCCTCCTATCATGGCGTGCTACTCGAAGGAGCGATGCGCGGGCACCTCTGGACGATCGGTCCCAACCTGCGTCACCGGCTGCTCCCCCACCGGCCGCCGCCCTCCATCGCGTGGTCGACGACCCTGGAGGACCCGCAGATCGGCGCGCTGAACCTGAGCGGACAGCTCCATCAGACCCCGCGGGCGAACGAGCTTGCGATCTTGCTGCACGGGCTCGGCGGCGACATCGACAGCCAGTACCTCGTCAAGGCCGCGCGGGTGGCGTCGGAGTTGGGGATCGACGCGCTGCGCCTCGCCCTCCGCGGGGCTGATCGACGAGGAGAGGACTTCTATCACGCCGGGCTCACCGCGGACCTGAGCGCGACGCTGCGAGACGAGGCCCTCGCGCGCTACGAGAAGATCTACGTCCTCGGCTTCTCGCTCGGGGGCCACATGACGCTGCGCTGGGCCCTGGCTCCCGACGACCCGCGGGTGCGGGCCGTCGCCGCCGTGTGCGCGCCGCTCGATCTCGCCGCGAGCTGCGTCGCCATCGATCGCCCCGGGGCCGCCGTCTATCTGCGCCACCTGCTCGGCGGACTCCGCGAGATCTACGGCGAGGTCGCGCGGCGGCGAGGGGTCCCGACCCCGCTGCCGGCGGTCGCCCAGATCGAGACGATGCGGGCGTGGGATCGCCTCACGGTGGTGCCGCGCTTCGGCTTTTGCAGCGTCGACCACTATTACGCCTCGCAGAGCGTCGCTCCGCGCTTGCGCGCGCTCGTGCGGCCGGCCCTGATCGTCGGCGCGAGAGCGGACCCGCTGGTGCCTGCGGCCACACTCGCGCCTGCGCTCGAGGACTTGCCGGGCCATGTCGAGGTCTGCTGGACCCCGGGCGGACATGTCGGCTTCCCGGCGGGGCTCGACCTCGGGGTCGACGCGAGGCCCGGCCTGGAGCACCAGGTCTTCGCCTGGCTGCGCCGTCACTGATCGCGCTGGGGTATCCTCGGCGCCCCCGTGTCCCCCTCTGAGTCTGGGCGCCCGCCTCCGCCCGGCGCCCGCCGGCCGCCGCCGACCCTGCTCGCGTCACACCTGCCCGCGGAGGCCCCGACGCGGCCGGCGGCGCCCGCCTCGCCCGCGCCCGCCTCGCCCGCCTCACCCGAGCCGCGCACCCCGCGGAACACACCCTCGGCCCAGTGCCCGGCGTGCAGCCTCCACGAGCTCGTCCCGGTCCTCCTGCGCCGAGACGAGCGCCGCAAGCGGTGGCGCCAGCTCCAGCCGCAGGATCCGCCTGCCCCCGGAGACATGACCCTGGACACATGTCCGATCTGCTTCGGCGTGTGGCTCGACCAGGGCGAGCTCGACATCCTCGGCGACGCGGACGTCGACCCGGCGTTCCTCAAGACGATGGTCGGTCGCTCCGCCGGCCGCATGTGCCCACGCGGGCACGGCTTCATGAACGAGCACCTGCTGCCCGGGATGCTGAAGACGCCGATCGACCGCTGCCCGCGCTGCCGCGGCATGTGGCTCGACGGCGACGAACGCCACACGCTCGCGCGCTCGACCACCGCGGAGGGGCAGGAGGAGGCCTCCGTTCGGATGGCCAAGCGCGGCCTGATCTGGGCCGCGCAGGTGCTGACGGAGCTCCCGATCGAGGTCGACAACCCGACGCGCGGGACGCCGTGGACGATCTACGGCCTCGCGGCGCTGCTGGTGACGACCTACGTGATGTCGGTGCTCGGGACCGTCTACGCCCGCGACCACGCGCTGATCGCCGCGCGGCTCTTCGCCGAGCCGGCGCACATCTACACGCTGCTCACCCACAGCCTCTTCCACGCCGACTGGTTCCACCTGCTCGGCAACCTCTACTTCCTCTACGTGTTCGGCGACAACGTCGAGGACGTGTTCGGGCGCCGCCGCTTCCTCGCGCTCTTCGCCGCCGCGGCCCTGCTGGGCGGCGCGCTGCAGGTCGTCCTGTCACGCTCCCCGCTGACGCCCGTCATCGGGGCGTCGGGCGCGATCGCCGGGGTGTGCGGCGCCTACCTGGTGATCTTCCCGCGGGCCCGGCTGCTGCAGACGATCCCCTTCATCTTCGTGCAGGTGAAGATTCCGGCGTGGGTCTACCTGCTCGCGTGGCTGGGCTTCCAGGGGGTGATGGCCCTCTACTCCGACTCGATCCAGTTCGCCTGGTGGGACCACGTCGGCGGGTTCCTCTTCGGCGCGGCCGTGGCGCCCTTCGTCCTGCGACAGGTGGTACGCGAGGTCAGCGAGCGCGTGCAGGTGAAGTCGGCGCGCGCGGTCTTCGGCAAGGTGCCGCGCCGACGCGGGCCGCCGATCGTCGTCTCCCGCGTCGGTTCTTCCGGACAGGGCCCTAGGGACCGGGCTTGACGCCGGCCTCGTCGGCGGCGCCCGCCGGGAGGGCCTGGACCGAGCCCGCGATGGTCGGGGTGGGAGTCGGGGCCGCCGGAGCTCCGCCCGCCGCAGAGCCCGGATCAGGCGCCGCGACCGCAGTCGGCGTCGGCGTCGGCGTCGTCGTCGGCGGAGCAACAGGGGCCGAGGGCGGGGGTGCGCCCGGGACGGCGAGCGGCCGCCCGAGGGTCGACGCCGCGCCGCCCTTGGCGCCGTTGTAGTGCCCAAGGAAGGTCCACTCCGGGTCGAAGATCATCGTCGCGACGACGTACTCGCCGCTGTTCGGCTTGACGTGGATCTCGAAGAGGTGGCCGTCGCCGTCGTCCTTGGCGCTGACAGAGAGGGGGTCGAAGACGCCGTCCTTGTCGAGGTCGAGCTTGCTGAATTGACCCGGGGTCTTGTTGAGCGCCTCGGCGAGCTTCTCCGGGACCTTGATCCGGTTGTACTCGACGAGGTGGGCGACCGGATCGATGGCCACGCTGGCCGCCAGCGGCGGATCTTCGCCTGGCGCTGTAGGGACCCCCATCGAGGCCTTGACGAACATCGCGTCCTCCTTCCCCGACGGGTCGACCGGCTTTCCGCACGCGACCTGAAGCCCGAGCACGCTCACTGCCAACACTCTGGACGTGTTCACCATGGAAGACTCCCCGCCAACGGCGGCACCACTTACGGTAGCACAGAACGCGCCGGTCCCATGGGCGCACGTGCGCAGAGAAACTGAATATAATCCGACGCGACGTGACCCTGCCGGCCGTTTCCCCCCCTCCCCCCCCCGAGGCGCCCCCGAGCGCATGGATCGGCTACAACCTCGGGGGCCGCTTTCAGATCCGCGAGCTCCTCGGTGAGGGCGGGATGGGGGCGGTCTTCGCGGCAGAGCAGCTCAGCCTGCGGAAGATCGTCGCCGTCAAGATGATCCACGCCGAGTTCGCCGACAACGAGGAGGTCGTCGAACGCTTCCGCCGCGAGGCCATGGCGACGGCGCAGATCGAGCACCCCAACGTCGTCAGCGCGATCGAATTCGGCGAGCTCCCGGGCGGGGTCCGCTACCTGGTCACGCAGCTGGTGCGAGGCCCCTCCCTGACGGAGGTGCAGGCGAGGGGCCGCATGCCCTGGGCGCGGGCGGCCCAGATCGCGGCCCAGATCGCAGACGCCCTCGCCGCGGCGCACGCCGTCGGGATCGTCCACCGCGACCTCAAGCCCGACAACATCAAGCTCGAGCCGCGAGACGACGGCGAGATCGTCAAGGTCCTCGACTTCGGGATCGCCCGCGTACCCGAGGCGAGCGGCGGCGCCGCCCCGCTGACCCGCCTCGGCACCGTGATGGGGACGCCCGGCTACATGTCGCCGGAGCAGGCCATGGGCGAGGCGACGGACTTCCGCACGGACCTCTACGCGCTCGGGGTGATCCTCTGGGAGTGCATCGCCGGTCGTCCGCTGTGGGAGGGCGGCGAGCTCTCGGACATGCTGACCCGCCAGCTCACGACCACCCCACCGGCGCTCGCCGGCGAGGTGCCGGACCTGCCGGCGGACCTCGAGCGCCTCATCCAGCAGCTCCTCGCGCGCGAGGCCAAGCACCGACCCGCGTCGGCACGCGAGGTCCGTGACGCGCTCCGGGCGCTCGCACGCGGGACCACGCCGGCGGTGCAGCTCTCCGCGCCTCCCCGACCGACCGCCCCCCCGCGCGCCTCGGGCGGTCCGGCCGGCTTCATCGCGGTCTTCATCGGCGCCGCGTTGCTCATCGTGATCGTGTGGGCGCTGCGCGGCGGGCCCGACGCCCCAGCCGACGCGCCGAAGTCGGACTTCGTCCCGGCGAAGAAGGACGACCCGGCCAAGAAGACGCCCTAGCCCGCCTAGCGGGAGGCCATCGACTCGACGCAGTGGTACGCCGCCGGCCGGCCCCAGTCGCGGACGTTGATGTACGCGTGGACGAGCTGACCATCTCGGTCGACGAAGTAGGTGTCCGGCAGCTTCTCGCTGCCGAACGCGTTGTGGAGCTTGCCGCTCGGGTCCCAGAGCACGCGGGTGTGGGACTGATCGAGGCTCATGCGGGTGAGGAAGGGGGCGATCAGCGAGCGGTCGGAGTCGACGCTGATCGCCAGCACGGCGACGTCGTCGCGGTCCGCGAGCCGCTCGGCGAGCCGCTCGAGCTGCGGCCACTCGCGGGTGCAAGGCTCGCACCAGGTCGCCCAGAAATTGACGACCAGGAACTTGCCACGAAGCTCGGCGAGGTCGACCTTCGCGCCGTCGAGCGCCTCGACGAGCGCCTGCGGCGCCGGGCCCGCGCGCAGGACCGGCTCGAGCGCGCGACAGGCGGCCTCGCCCTGCGCCTTCGCGGCGGGCCCGAGCGAAGCCGCGAACCAGAACACCCAGAGCGAGCCGAGCGCGACGAACGCGACGAACGCGAGCGCGCCGGGCCAGCTCCGGCCCGCCTCGCCCCCCGACGCGGCCGCGGCGCTCACTTGGTCGGCTTCTCCTCCGCGCCTTCCATGATCTTCTCGTAGACCTTGGCGCGCGGGGTCCCAGCGTCGACGAGCTTCTGGGCCTTCTCCTTCTCCTCGTCGATCAGCGCCTTGAAGGCGTCGAAGCTCTGGGCGCCCGAGATGAAGCGCCCGTTGATGAAGAACGAGGGGGTGCCGCCGGTCTTCAGCTTGCCCGCCAGCAGCTCGTCGTCCTTGAGCATCTGGGCGGTGTCGGCGCCGACGAGGTCGAGCTCGAAGGTCGCCACGTCGAGGCCGAGCTCCTGGGCGTGCTGCTTGACGGTCGCTTCTGACATGTCCGAAGGGTCCGAGAAGAGCTTGTCGTGCATCTCCCAGAACTTGCCCTGCCGATGGGCCGCGAGCGCCGCCTTGGCCCCGATCGAGGCCTGCGGGTGGATCGCCAGCGGGCGCTGCCGGAACACGAGCCGGACGTCATTGGGGTAGGCCGTCTTGACCTCGGCGAGCGCGCCGTTCACACGCTTGCAGTAGGGGCACTGGAAGTCGCTGAACTCGACGATCGTCACCAGCGCGTCGTCCGGCCCCCACTGCGGCCGGTTGTCGACAGGCACGCGGTAGGTCTTGTTGGGATCGGGACCGTCGCTGCGGCGGCTCGGCGCCTTGCCTCCGGCGCCCCCGCCCCCGCGGGACTCCTTGGCGTCCTTCATCAGCTCCGCGTAGACGGACGCGCGGGGCGTGCCGCCGTCCACGAGCTGGCGCGCCTGGTGGAGCTCGTAGTCGAAGATCTGGCGCCACTGCGACGCGCTGCGCATCCCGCTGTACGGGTGCCCGTTGACCAGGAAGTAGGGCGTACCGGTGGCGCCCGCCTTGCTGCCGGCCGCGTAGTCGGCGTCGACCGCCTGCTTGGCGGCCTCGCTCGCGCGATCGGCGTTGAAGCGGGTGAGATCGAGGCCGAGCTTCTGCGCGTAACCCTCGAGGTCCTTGTCGGTGAGCGCCTTCTGGTTGGCGAAGATCTCGTCGTGCATCTCCCAGAACTTGCCCTGCTGGTGCGCGGCCCACGACGCCTGCGCGGCCGCCGGCGCCTGGCGGTGGCTCGGCAAGGGGTAGTGCTTGAAGATCAGCCGGACGTCGCCCTCGTACGCCGCGATCGCGTCCTTGAGCGGCGCGGGCGCCTTGGCGCAGTAGGGGCACTGGAAGTCGCTGAACTCGATCACGGTGACGAGCGCGTCGTCCGGCCCGAGCTGCGGCTCGTCGCCCTTGAGCGCCACGCGGTAGCGCTCGCCCTGCTGGAGCTCGACCCCCGAGTTCCACCACTCACGGATCTTCTGGCCGGCGAAGAAGCCGACCCCCACGGTGGCGGTGACGGCCACGATCGTCAGCAAGATCGACGCGGCGGCGTTCTTCTTGGAGGGCGGCGGTGGTGACGGCGGACTGACGGCGTCTGACATCTTCGACCTTCTGGTACCCGGGAAAAGGGCGCGGCGCAATGCGCAGGCGCCCCGACCCCGCCGCGCGGGTCGGGGCGCCCTGTCGGGCTCACTTGCCCGGGGCCGCGGGCGCCGGAGCGCCCTTGCCCGCGGCGTCCTTGGCCGCCTTCTCCTTGGCCTGGGTCGCCTCGAAGCCCCCGTTCAGCTCCTCGTCGAGGACCATCTTGAAGCGCTCGAAGGGCTGCGCGCCGCTCAGGAGGCGGCCGTTGATAAGGAAGCCGGGGGCGCCCCGGACCTCCATCTTCGAGCATTCGGCGATGTCGGCCTGGACGCGGTCGGCGGTCGCCTTGTCCCCGTAGTCGCGCTCGAACTTGGCCATGTCGAGGCTGAGCTGGCTGGCGAAGGCCTTGAAGTCCTCGTCAGAGCGCTTCGCCTTGTCCGCGAAGAGCAGGTCGTGCATCTCCCAGAACTTGCCCTGGTTCTGCGCGGCGACCGCGGCGCGGTGCGCCGGCTCCGCCATCTTGTGCATCGGCAGCGGGTAGTTGCGGAAGTAGACGGCGACCTTGTCCCCGTACTCCTTGACGATCTGCGACACCGTGTCGGTCGCCCGCTTGCAGAAGGGGCAGTCGAAGTCAGAGCACTCGACGATCGTGATCTTCGGGTTCTTGAGGTTGCCCTTGCCGGCGAGCCCCGCGGTGCTGACGTCGCGGCGCTTGAAGTCGGCCGGCGGCGGCGGCGGCGGGACCTTGAGCTCGGTCTCGAAGCCCTTGATCATCTCCTCGTAGAGCTTGTCGCGCGGCGGCTTCTTCTCGGCGAGGAACTTCTCCGCCTTGACCTTCTCCTCGTTGATCAGCTTCTCGAAGGCCTCGAAGGGCTGCGCGCCGGAGAGGAAGCGGCCGTTGACGAAGAAGGCCGGGGTGCCGTTGGCGCCGAACTTCTGCGCGACGGTCTCGTCCTCCTTGATCATGGTCTCGAGGCGCGCGTCGGCGAGGTCGGCCTTCCACTTGTCGAAGTTCAGGCCGGAGATCTGGCGCGCGTGGTTCTCGAGGTCGGCGTCGCTGAGCGCCTTCTGGTTGGCGAAGAGCGCGTCGTGCATCTCCCAGAACTTGCCCTGCTGCGCCGCCGCGAGCGCGGCCTTGGCGGCCGGGCGGGCGCGGTCGTGGAAGCTCAGCGGGAGCTGGCGGAAGACGACCCGCACGTCCTTCGGGAACTTGTCCTTGATCTGCTGCAGCGTCGGCACCACCCGGTTGCAGAAGGGGCACTGGAAGTCGCTGAACTCGATCACCGTCACCAGCGCGTCCGCGGACCCGAAGGCCGGGCGACCGTCGGCCGGCACCGCGTAGTTGGCGTTCGGGTCGGGCTCGCCGGCGCGCGGCTTCTGCTCCTGCGGCGCCTCCTTACGCTCGTCCTTCGCGACCTTCATGATCCGCGCGTAGAGCTCCTCGCGCTTGCTGCCGTCCTTGATCAGCTGCTCGGCCGCCGCCCGCTCCTCGTCGATCAGCTTCTTCAGCCCCTCGATCGTCCGCGGCGCGCCGCGCTGCCACTTGCCGTTGATGAAGAAGCTCGGCGTGCCCCGCACCCCGAACTTCTTCCCGAGCGCCATGTCCTCGTCGACCTTCCCCTTGTAGGCCCCCTTGTCGAGCGCCTCCTTGAACTTGCCCGCGTCGAGCTGGAGCTCGCCGGCGTACTTCTCGACGTCCTGGCGGGTCATCGCCTTCTGGTTCTTGAAGAGGATGTCGTGCATCTCCCAGAACTTGCCCTGCTCGCCGGCCGCGAGCGCCGCCTCGGAGCCGGTCGCCGCGTCCTTGTGCATCGCCAGCGGGAACTGCTTGAAGACCACGCGAACGTCGTCCGCGTAGGCCGGGTCCTTGATGACCTCGTTGAGCATGTCCGTGAACTTCGAGCAGAAGGGGCACTGGAAGTCGCTGAACTCGATGATCGTCACCAGCGGGTTGGCGGCGCCCTTCATCGGGTCCTTGTCGGTGTAGGTGACGCGGAAGCGCTCGCCCTGCACCTTCGCGTTGAGCGAGTCGTCGACCTGGTCCATGGTGACGATCGACGAGGCCGCGCCGGGCTTGCTGGCGGTGACTTCGACCTTCTTGCCGCCGCGGTTACCCGTGCAGCCGGTGGTGGGGAGGGCCAGGGCGAGCGCCGTGACCAGGAGTAGGGGAGAGCTGAGCCGTTTCATGGTGGTTGTCTGTGCTTGGTGCGAGTTGATCGGTCTGGTCACTTCGAAAGATCGGCGCCTGGGACTTCGCGCTCCTGGATCGCGTCGCGGGCCAGGATGTCGCGCACGACG
>CAZMML010000031.1:0-2789 GCA_964567335.1 uncultured Nannocystis sp.
ATCGTCGCCGTCCTCCTCGTCGACGTCGCCCACGTCTGGTCCTCGCTCTACCGCACCTACCTCGACCCCGCGGCGCGCAAGCTCCACCGCAAGCGCCTGATCGCGGCCCCCCTGCTCTGCGCCTGGTTCGGCCTGCTCCTCCACCTCGAGTCGCCGCTGCTCTTCTGGGGCGCGCTGGCCTACGTGGCGATCTTCCACTTCATCAAGCAGCACGTCGGCTTCGCGCTCCTCTACGTCCGCGCCGCCGGCGAGGAGCGCCGCGACCGCCGCCTCGTCGAGCTCGCGGTCTGGACCGGCACCCTCGGGCCGATCCTCTATTGGCACGCCACCCTCCCGCGCCGCTTCGCGTGGTTCATGCAGGGCGACCTCATCGCCGGCCTGCCCGCGTGGCTCGGCCCGCTCGTGCTCGCGCTCGAGCTCCCGATCTGGGCGCTCTTCCTCGCCCGGCGCATCCAGCTCTGGCGCCGCGGCCGGCCCGCGCCGATGGTCCCGCTCCTCGTCCTCACGCCCGCCCTCTGCTGGCACCTCGGCATCGTCGCCTTCGACGACGACCGCGTCTTCACCCTGACCAACGTCATCCTCCACGGCGTCCCCTACATGGCCCTCGTCTGGCTCGCCGGCGGCCGCGCGCGCGTCTCGGGCGCGCTCCGCACCGAGGCGCTCGCGCCGGTCCTGGTCGCCTTCTACGGCCTCCTCGCCGCGCTCGCCTTCGCCGAGGAGCTCGCCTGGGACCGCCTCGTCTGGCACGACCACCCGCAGCTCTTCGGCGTCAGCGACCCGCTCGACCTGCACCCCCTCGCCGCCGCGGCGATCACCGCGCTCCTCGCGGTCCCGCAGGCGACCCACTACCTGCTCGACCGGTGGATCTGGCGCGTCGGCCCCGACAACCCGGCGCTCGCCGAGCAGCTCGGCTTCACGACCGCGAGCGAGCGCCCCGAACCCCTCCGCCCCTAGCCCACCGGGCCCGGCGCGCCGACCGGCTCGACCGGCTCACGGAGGCCCGTCACCTCGTAGAGCGTGTGCGTCCCCGACTTGCCCTTGAGGTTCACCACGCCCGAGCGCCCGTAGAACGCCGCGTCCGCCAGGTGCTCGCGGACCTCCTCCGAGATCAGCAGCGACGCCCCGAGCTCCTTGGTCGCCGACTCCACCCGGCTGGCGATGTTCACCGCGTCGCCGATCGCCGTAAACAGGGCCTTCTGCGGGTGCCCCATCTCGCCGACGATGACCGGCCCGAAGTGGATCCCGATCCCGATCCGGAAGGACAGGTCGAAGTGACGCTGCAGGTACGCGTTGAAGTCGCCCAGCGACTCGAGCATGCCGAGCGCCGCGGCGACCGCCCGCCGGCACGAGTCTCCGGGCGACCGGCGCTCGAGCCCGAAGAGCGCCATGATGCCGTCGCCCATGTACTTGTCGATGTACCCGCCGTAGCGCAGCACCGGCTCGCCCATGTGCAGGAAGTAGCGGCTCAGGATGTGCACGACGTCGTAGGGCAGGTGCCGCTCGGTGAAGCTGGTGAAGTCGCGGATGTCGGAGAAGAGGACCGCGAGGTGGCGGTCGCGGCCGATCGTCTGCTCGGTCCCCCGGCTCGCCATCTTGACGTCGGCCTCGTCGAGGACCAGCCGGCGCAGCTTCACGGGCCCCGTCACCCGCGTCTGGCACGCCGCCCGGATCGTCGACTCGAAGCCCTTCGCGCGGGCGAGGCGCAGCTCGACCTCGTTCGGCTCGGTCAGGTTCTCCGGGTGCTCGAGCACCAGCACGCGGCACGTCGAGCAGCGCCCGCGCCCGCCGCACGCGGAGGCGTGGGGGATCCCCGCCGCCCGGGCGATCTCGAGGATCGTCTGCCCGGGGTCCTGCACCTCGACGCTCACCTCGCGGTCGAACTCGACGGTCGGCATCCCTGCCAACCCTACACCCTCCCGCGCGCGGCGACCACGCGCGCGGCCGCGCCTAGGGCCCCTCGTTGTACTTGTCGAAGCCGTTGGCGAGCAGCGCCCGGTGCTTCTTGAGCGAGCCGCAGTCGCTGTACTTCTTCGGCTGGCCGTACTTGTTGAGGAAGCACTTCGGGTAGAGCCCCTGCTGCTTCCACGCCTGCTGGCGGATGTCGTTCAGGCAGTGTGCGCCCTCCGGGGTCCACTCGGCCTCGATCGTCCAGTCGGTCGCCATCGCCTCGATCTGCGGGTTCAGGTGGTCGTAGATGTCGATCGCCGTGCCCGGCACCGTCCACGGCGTACCGTCGCCGCAGTAGTCGGCGCGGGCCATCCGCGTACACGCCTGGTGGTAGTCCTGCAGCGACACCTCGGTGCAGCCCTTCTTCTTCTTCTTCGAGTCCCAGTCCTTGCAGCGCGTCGCCGTCGCCCAGGGCCGGTACCCCCACTCGACGCACTTCGCCAGCACCGCGTTCGTGCACGCGAAGGTCGCCACGTTCGGGTCGTCGATCCGATCGCCCGACTCGTGGTCCCAGTAGTTGCTCAGCGGGATCGCCGGCACGCCGCCCGCGCAGAGATCCGTCCAGTCGTCGCTGCCGATCGGGCGATAGCTGATCTCGTAGAGCGAGACGTCGTCCCACTTCGGGTCCGGGTAGATGTTGTCGAAGCGGAGCACGAAGGTCTCGCTCGATCCATCGGCCTCGATCGCGAGGGTGAGCTCCGTGCCGATGAGCTCCTCGCCGCTGCGGGTCACGAGCTCGCCGTTGATCACCTGAGTCCCCGAGAGCGCCGCGCCCTGGAGCTGCACCCCCTGGAGCTGCACCCCCTGGAGCTGCACCCCCTGGAGCTGCACCCCCTGGAGCT
>CAZMML010000031.1:2889-12539 GCA_964567335.1 uncultured Nannocystis sp.
GCACCCCCTGAAGCTGCACCCCCTGAAGCTGAGTGCTGTTGAAATGGACGTCACGGGACGACACGACGTCTTCCAGCGGATCGACGCCGTGGTAGCAGCCGCCCATCAAGAACCCAACGACCATGACAGTAGAAAACCGCCCCATAATCCACCTCCCTACGTCCACTGTCCGGACACCCATCCCTAGCGTACCAGTGAACCTGGGTACCGCCAAGCTAGAGCGCCGTGTTCCCCATTTTATGGAGGATATGTCGCACACACTCGCAGGCCAACCGTGCTGTGCCTGAAGGTCGCATCAAGCTCATATCGGTTCGCCGCGAGGCCGGTCGCGTTATCGAAGAAGAAGGCGCCGCCACGCGCGACCACCTTGTCGTCTCCCCGAGAGGAGGCGACCATGTCCCACACGTTGCCCACCATGTCGTGCACGCCGAAGGGGCTCTCCGACTGGGGATACGAACCGATCGGGTCCGGCCCGAGAGCCGGGTGTTGCCGTCCGTAGGTGGGAGCTATGTTGGCCTCGCCGGGTACGATGCGGTCGGCGTGCGGGAACTGGCGTCCGTCAGCACCCCGCGCGGCCCGCTCCCATTCGTACTCGCTGCAGAACCGCGCCCCTGGAACACGCGCAGATCGGTCAAGCCAGGCGATGTACGCGGCTGCCTCGCTCTGTGAGAGCCCCGACACCGGGAGCCGAAGCCAGTCGACGGCTCTGCGCCGCTCCCGCGCGGGGTAGACGAGGAGATCACCCGCGCGGGCGGAGAGCACCTGTGCTCCGGTGTCGAACTCCAGGTGCCACCCCCGCGTGGTCTCTGTCAGGCGGACCATCGAGCTTCCCTCCGCCGGTACGAGCAGCGTTCGACGCACCTCCGGTGGTTGCGCGTCGAGGAAGGTCAGGTACTCCGCAAAGGTCACCTCGTAGCGGGCGATCAAGAACGCTCCGGTGGACCTCAAGTGTTGGGGCTCGGCGGCGAGGAACCCGCGCATGTCGACCGAGTCTGCGCTCCCGTACAGGAATCGACCCGGCGGCACGTACACGAACCCGTCCGGCACCGACGCGGCCTGGACCATCTGCACGTCGATCTCCTCGGCCTCCGCGCGCCCGAGCAAGATCGGGTAGAGCACCGGCGCGTGCCCCAACATCTCGAAGCGGAGCCGGTACGAGCCGCGCTCGAGCTGCAGCGGCGCCAGCGGCGTGACCCCGAGCTCGCGGGCCTCCGAGATCCGGCGCCGCCCCTCGTCGTCGACGTAGCGCTCGAGCACCACGCGGGCTCCGGCGGGCTCGCTGCGCACCGTCAGGGTCGCGGGCGCGTCCCACTGCGCGCGCCGCTCGCCCGAGAGGTCGTAGAGCTCGAGGCGCGCCAGCAGGTCCTGCACCGCGAGCGAGCCCCCGCCGGCCTGCTCCGCCAGCAGCGCGCGCTGCAGCAGCGCCTCCGCGAGGCGCTCGCGGATGTCGTCGCGGTGCGGGTCGAGGCTCAGCGCCGTCTCGAGCTGCTGCGCCGCGCGGGCCATCTGCAGCTCGACCTCCGGGACCGCCGCCACGTAGCGGGCCCACAGCTCCTCGCCGCGGTTCGTCTCCCCCGCGTCGAAGGCGGCGAAGGCCTCGCCTCGGGTCGCCTCCGCCGCCTCGAGCCTCGCCTTGGCCGCGCTCGCCCCCTCGTCCGCGGCCGTCACGTGCCCCTCGATCTTCCGCCGCAGGTCAGACTGACCCTTGAGCCACATCCCCGCGTAGGTCATCAACGCCACCGCCGGCAGCAGCACGATCGCCGCCCGTCGGAGAACCTGGAGGCGCGCCGCCGCCTTGTGGCACGCGGCGATGAACTCGCGCTCGCGCGGCCGGAGCGACTCCGGGTCGAGCCCCCGCACCTCCTTCAGCGGCGCCCCGCTCCACAGCCCGTCGCGTCCGCGCCCGAGGCGCTCCCACTCGCTCACCGCCAGCTCGAGGCGGTGGCGGATCGCCCGCACCTCGCGCTCCTCCTCGAGCCACTGGCCCAGCGTCGCCCACCCGCCGAGCAGCGCCTCGTGGGCGATCTCGAAGACCGCGTGGTCGGCGATCTCGCGGACCACCACGAGGCGCGCCTTCACCAGCGCCTTGAGGGCCGCCTCCGCCGCCGGCGACCCCGCGACGAGCTCCTCCTCCGTACGCACCGCGCGGGTGTCATCGACCGTCACGAGGCGCATGAGAACCCGACGCGCGGCCGTCCGCTGGTCGGGGATCAGCTCGGCCAGCGCCGCGTCGCCGTGACGGGCCAGCGCTCCGCTGACGCCGCCGATCTTCCGCAGGTCGGCGACCGAGATGATGTTCGCGGCCTGGTCGCGGATCTCCCACAGCTCGGCGAGGGCGAACTGCAGCAGCGGGAGGCTCCCCTTGGCGCCGGCCGCGACCAGCTCCTCGACCAGCGCCTCGGACTCGAAGCTCACCCCCTTCACCCGCGCCGGCCCGACGATCGCCTCGCGCGCGCCCTCGGGCGAGAGCGGCCGCAGGATGTAGATCGCCCGCGCCAGCTCGTCGCCGACCCCTGGCACCTGCGCGACGCGGGTCAAGAAGTCGCCGCGGACCGTCGCCAACACCCGCAGCCCGGGGATCCCCGAGGCCAGGCGGGCCAGCAGCGGGCCGACCGCCCCGACCTCCGAGGCGCCGCCGATCGTCGCCAGCTCCTCGAACTGGTCGATCACCAGCAGCCGCCCGCGCGTCTCTCCGAGCTGCTTGCGCAGCGCCCGGACGAACTCCTCCGCGCCGCCCTCGATCAGCGAGCTCATCGTCTCTTCGGTCATGTCGAAGAGGCCCGCGAGCGTCCCGACGAGGGTCTGCAGCGGGTAGCGGCCCGGCGTCATCGTCGCGTAGGCCCACTGGCGGCTCTGGTCGAGGACCCCCTCCTCGACCATCGGCAGCACGCCGGCCTTGCAGAGCGACGACTTCCCGACCCCGGAGTCGCCCGCCACCACCACCAGCGCCTCCGAGCGCATCCGCTCGAGCACCGCGCGGACCTCCGCCGCGCGGCCGAAGAAGAGCGCGCGGTGCTTCGACTCGAAGGCCTGCAGCCCGCGGTAGGGGTTCCCCTCCGGGATCGCCAGCTCCCGGCCCAGCGGCATGAGCGCCTCGAGCGCCGCCAGCAGGTCCTCGGCCGACGCGAAGCGCTGGAAGGGGTCCCGGCGCAGGCAGCGATCGACCGCCGCCCCGAAGCGAGGGTCGCAGCGCGGCGCCCGGTCGAGCAGCGGCCGCGGCTCCTGCTCCTGCACCCGCGTCGCCAACTCGACCGGCGACCCGCCCTCGTTCGGCGGCTTGCCGCAGGTCAGGATGTACATCAGCACCCCGAGCGCGTAGAGGTCGGAGCGGCGCGTCGCCCCCTCGGCCCGCCACAGCTCCGGCGCCATGTAGTGCGGCGTCCCGAGCAGCGTCCCCGCCTGCGTCAACGAGGACGAGCGCAAGGACATCCCCGCCGCCGACATCCCCGCCGCCGACATCCCCGCCGCCGACAGCGACGACGACGACACCGCCGCGGCCTGCATGCGGTCCGAGCTCGAGAGCGGCCGCGGATCCACGCTCTTGTCCGCCGCCTCCTCCGCGCGCAGCTTGACCGTCTCCGCGAAGCGATCGATCCGCCGCCCCTGCTCGCTCGTGTGGCGGGCGACCGCCGAGGGGGCCGCGGCGAGACCCACCGCCCGCGCCGGCGCGGGCGCCGGCGGGGCCCCCCCGGGCGGCGCCGGCGCGGCCCGCGTAGCCCCGCGGGAGTCGAGCAGCTTGACCTCGCCGGTCTCGCTGAGGATCACGTTCGCGAGCTTGATGTCGCGGTGGAGCACCCCGTGGCGGTGGGCCGCCGCGAGGCCCCTCGCCACGCTGACCCCGATCTCGAGGACCTTGCGCCACGGCAGCGGCGCCGCGATCTCGCCGAGGTTCTTCCCGCGGACGTACTCCGTGATCAGGTAGGGGTGCCCCTCGAGCTCGCCGACCCGGTAGATCGTCACCACATTCGGGTGCCCGATCCGCGCGACCGCCCGCGCCTCCACGTGGAAGCGCTCGCGGTCCTCGGCGTCCGGGGCGACGTTGCTGATGAACTTCACCGCGACCGCCCGGTCGAGCACCTTGTCGTGGGCCAGGTAGACCCGGCCCATGCTGCCCTTGCCCAGCAGACGCAGGAGCTTGTACTCGTCGAACTCCTGCGGCGGGTTCCACTCCGCGGGGTCGAGGGTGTCCTCGAGCTCGATCCGCCCGCCGGGCCTGGGCGCCTTCGGCGGCGCCGGCAGCAGCGGGTTGCCCTTCGACCCCGTGCGGTTGTGGAGGTTCGCGACCACGCCGGCCGCGGCCGGCTGCCGGACCGACTTGTCGCGGCTCACGATCCCACCCCCCACATCCAGGGGAATCGTGACACGCCGCGGGACTGGCCAGCAAGGGCCTCAGGGGCCCACCCTGGCGCCGGTGTAGGTGGCGCACTCAGGGGGCCGGCGAAGGCAACGAGACGTCGAAGTTCGCCAGCGTGTCCTCGAGCTCGATCTTCTTCTCCAGGCGCTTGCTCTGGAGCTCGACGATCTGTCTGCCGAGCTTGTCGCCGTCGCGGGTGAATTCCTCGAGTCGCTTGCTGAGGCGCGCGCGGAGGTCGCCCGCGCCGGGGTCCTTCTTGATCGCCTCGAGGTTCTGGCGCGTCTCCGCCGCGCGCTGGTCGAGCTCGACCTGCTGCCGGGAGAGCCCCTCGATCTCCGTGTCGATCCGCCCGATCTCCTGGCGCAGCCGCACCAGCGGCTCGACGCGCTCGCGCGCGCCGGCGTCGAGGTTCGGCAGGCGCAACACCGCGTCGAGGAGCTCCGACGCGCGGCCGTCCCAGATCGTCAGCTGCGCCCGCGACGGCGTCTGTTCGACCACCACCGCCTTGCCCTCCGTCGCGTTGCCGGTGACGACCACCGGGACCAGGTACGCGTCGCCGAGCTCCTCCGCCCCCTCGATCTTCGGCGTCAGCGCGTAGGCCCCGCCCTGCTTCGGGTGGCGCACGAGCACCGTGTACCCCTTCGGGTCCGGCTGGCCCTTCACCACCCAGGTCGTCGTGACCCGCTGGAAGTTCTCGACCTCGAGCACCCCCCGAACGATCTTCACGATCCGCATGTCCTCGCCGGCGAACTGCGACGACGACGTGACGAGGATCCCCGGCTCCACCGCGAAGGGGATCGTCGTGCTGGTGTTCGTCCCGACGGCCTCCGAGATCCCCTCGCCGACGAAGCTCCCGCCCGCGTAGATGCTGATCGGCCCCGGCTCGAGCACGAAGGGCGTCGTGTTCTTGAAGCGCACCACCCGGTACGGGTTCTGCTCGTAGCCGGGCCCCGCGCCGCCCGGACGGAACATGAAGGTCTGCTCCGCGACGACGTCCTGGTTTATCACCGCGACCATCGTCGAGGTCCCGTCGGGCACCGTCACGCGCTCGCTCAGGTCGAAGCGCGTCAGCCCGCTGACGCTCTTCGCCCGCACGCTCGCCTGCGTGCTGCGGCGCAGCGACTCGAGGTCGACCGCCGGGCCCGCGCTCGCCTCCGCCTTCGTCTGCTCCTCACCCCCGAAGTACCCCGCCGCCTCGTCCAGCTCGGCCTCGAAGGCGCGGTTGGCGGACCCAGTCGCCGGGCGCCGGGCGGACTTCTTCGCCCGCCCCTTGTCCGCCGCCGCGCTGCCGCCGCCGCCACCACCGCCACCGCCGCCGTAGGCCGGCGGCGGCGCCGCCGGCGCCGAGGTCTGCGCGACCCGGCTCGGCACCGCGTCCGGACAGCCGTCCTCGTCCGTCTGCCCGTTGAAGCTCTCCGGCGAGTCCGGGCACTTGTCGAGGGTGTCCGGGATCGCGTCGCCGTCGCGGTCCGCGCCCGCGTCATACGAGGTCTCGCCCATCGCCACGGCCGCCCGCCGCTGCACGCCCGCCTCGGTCATGTCCGAGCGCGGCACCGCGCGCGGCGTGTGCAGGTCGTAGGTGAACGCGATCGGCGCCCCCGAGGTCAGGCTCATCGACACCTTCGCCCAGTCCTCGCCGCTCGTGTTGTCGACCACCGCCCAACCTTGCAGCAGCCCCGGCGTCTTCGACCCCGGCTCGGGCAGCACCACCCGGTAGGTCGGCTTCCACATCGGCGCCGCGACCACGTAGCTGACCACCAGGTCGTGCGCGCTCGCCCCCGCCAGACGGATCTCCACCGCCACCTGCTGGAACATCCCCTCCCCCGCCGTCGCGTCGAGCGTGCGGTGGAACTGCAGCGCCAGGTCCCCGTCCTGCAGCGTCACGCTGCGCACCTTCGACAGGCGGACCACCTCGAGGCGGCGACCGTTCAGCAGCGACACCTTGAAGTCGCGCGAGCCGGCCTGCGGCGGCGCGACGCGCTCCGACGAGGGCGGCGGCGTCGGGTCGGGCTCGTCCTCGACCGCCTCGACGAGCACGATCCGCCCGCGCAGCTTGCCCTGCGTCGTCCCCAGCGTCACCGCCGTGCCGCGCAGCGCGTCGAGCACCTGCGCGAGGCTCCCTTGCCCCGGGGCCAGGGTGGCGAGCGCCGCGTTCGCCCACGCCTGCGGGTCAAGCGGCATCGACACGCTCACCGCCTGCCCGTTGCGGCGGTCGATCACGGTCAAGCTCTTGAGCAGATCGTTGACCTGGTCCTTGCGGACCTTGATCACGAGCGCCTCGCCGCGGACCTCGCCGCGCCGCTCGAAGTAGCCGATGCCGTTGCGGTAGAGCACCACCCGGTCGAGCCCGAGCGAGCTCTCCGTCGCAGCGTACGGGTTGCGGCCGCTGGCGCAGCCGGCGAGGGCCGCGAGGGCGATGAGCGTGGCGAGGGCGGGTCTTCGCACGGAGGATCTCCTGGGCCCCTGACTCTACCCCTGCCCGACCCGTACAGGCGTCCGCTGACGATCGTGCGCGGCGACGACCCTCCGCGCGGGCTGGAGCGAAAGTCGCGCGCGGACGGCCTTTTGACACGCTGCGCGCGCTTTGCCAAGCTCGCGCCAATGGCATCGCCTCGCGCGCTCTACCCGGAGATCGAGCCGTACAACGCCGACTTCCTCCAAGTCAGCCCGCTCCACCGGATCTACTTCGAGGAGTCAGGCAACCCGCGCGGTAAGCCGGTCGTCTTCCTCCACGGCGGGCCGGGCGGCGGCACGGTCCCGGACCAGCGGCGCTTCTTCGACCCCGAGCACTACCGGATCGTCCTCTTCGACCAGCGCGGCTGCGGTCGCAGCACCCCGCACGCCGAGCTGCGAGAGAACACCACGTGGGAGCTCGTCGGCGACATCGAGCGCCTTCGGGGCCTCCTCGACATCCCGCGCTGGCAGGTCTTCGGCGGCTCGTGGGGCAGCACCCTCGCCCTCGCCTACGCGCAGACGCACCCGCGCCGCGTCACCGAGCTCGTCCTCCGCGGGATCTTCCTCCTCCGCCCCTTCGAGCTGCGCTGGTTCTACCAGGAAGGCGCCAGCGCCCTCTTCCCCGACGCGTGGGAGCGCTTCCTCGCCCCGATCCCGCCCGCCGAGCGCGGCGAGATGATCAAGGCCTACTACCGGCGCCTCACCGCCGACGCGCCCGCGGTGCGCCGCGAGGCCGCCCGCGCCTGGAGCGTGTGGGAGGCGAGCACCAGCTTCCTCATCATGAACTCCGAGCACATCGAGCAGGCCGCCGACGACGAGTTCGCGGAGGCCTTCGCCCGCATCGAGGCCCACTACTTCGTCCACAAGGGCTTCCTCGAGCGCGACGCCCAGCTGATCGAGAACGTCAGCCGGATCCGCCAGATCCCCGCCGTCATCGTCCAGGGCCGCTACGACGTCGTCTGCCCGATGCAGAGCGCCTGGGACCTCCACCGCGCCTGGCCCGAGGCCGAGCTCCGCGTCGTCGACGACGCCGGCCACTCCGCCTTCGAGTCGGGCATCATCGCCGAGCTGGTCGCCGCCACCGACCGCTTCGCCAGCGCCCCCGCGTGACCTCTCGTCCTGAGCGATCGACCATGACCGTCCGACCACCTCACGAGCTCTTCCACGTCGACCCGCACAGCGGCCTCTACCCGCCGATCGACCCCTACCACCTCGGGCGCCTGCAGGTCTCCGGCGGGCACGACCTCTACTTCGAGCAGTCCGGAAGGCGCGACGGCAAGCCCGTCCTCTTCCTCCACGGCGGCCCCGGCGGCGGCACCGACCCCAAGCACCGGCGCTTCTTCGACCCCTCGCGCTACCGCATCATCCTCTTCGACCAGCGCGGCTGCGGCCAGAGCGAGCCCTTCGCCTCGCTGCAGGACAACACCACCTGGGACCTCGTCGCCGACATGGAGGCGCTGCGCGAGCACCTCGGCATCGAGCGCTGGCAGGTCTTCGGCGGCTCGTGGGGCAGCACCCTCGCGGTCGCCTACGCCGAGAGCCACCCGACCCGCGTCACCGAGCTCGTCCTCCGCGGGATCTTCATGTTCACCCAGCGCGAGGCCGAGTGGTTCTACGGCCGCGGCACCCGCCTCCTCTTCCCCGACGCGTGGGAGGCCTTCATCGCCGCGATCCCGGAGCCCGAGCGCGGAGACCTGATCCAGGCCTACTACCGCCGCCTCACCTCGGGCGACGCCCGCGTGCGCGTCGAGGCCGCCCGCGCCTGGGCCCTGTGGGAGAGCCGCGTCGCCACCCTCCTCCCCGACCCCGACATCGACGCCCACTGCGACAACACCTCTTTCACGCTCGCCGTCTCGCGCATCGAGTGCCACTACTTCCTGAACCGCGGCTTCCTCCGCAGCGACACCCAGCTCCTCGACGACGCGCACAAGATCCGCCAGATCCCGACGACCATCGTCCACGGCCGCTACGACGTGATCTGCCCGCTCGAGAACGCCTGGAGCCTCCACAAGCGCCTGCCCAAGTCCGAGCTCGTGATCGTCCCCGACGGCGGCCACTCGGCCTTCGAGCCCGGCGTCGCCGCCGCCCTCCGCCGCGCCACCGACCGCTACCGCAACCCCTGACCTCTCAGCCCCGGAGCTGCCCGCTCCGCTGGGCGAGCACGACGGCGAGCCGTTCCTTCATGTCCGCGGGGAGGAACGAACGGTCGATGATCGATCTCGCTGCCGCCTCCCCCCTCACACAGCCGGGCTAGCTCCACCTCCGCCCCCTGGACCCCGGCATAGCGCGCGAAGCTCAGCCAATCCGCACGCTTGAAACGAGAGCGCTTTCCTCCGAGGGTCAGCGCGAAGTCGTCTCCCTCGATGACGAGCTCCGTCGACACCAGGTCGTACGCTGGCGTGAGCGTCTCAGCGTGTACCCGACCGAGGGGATGCTTCTGGTGGATCCACAGCGCCAACTCGATGAGGAACTCCACCGCCTCGTCGCGCGTCGCTCCGCCGGGGCGTCGCGCGAGCAGCTCGTCGGCGAAGGCGCGGTAGAGCAGCACGCGGTGCTCGGGCAGCTTCTGGTGCGCGCGCTCGATGAGCACCAGCATCGCCAGCGAGAGCGGTCGGCTCGCTAGCTCGCGGAGCGCCCCGTCGGCGAAGATCTGGTCGCGGAGCCGCCGCGCCCGCTCGCCTGCCGCGGCCTCGTCGCCGTCGCTCCCCACGCGCCAGCGTTCGAGCGCGCGGCACCAGCCGAGCAGCGCTCGCTCGACCTCGGTCTCCTCCCACGCGCAGAGCGTCGCCCGCAGCGGCGCCGGCCCCGGCAAGGGAGAGTCCCTCTCCTCTCCCGGCCGACT
>CAZMML010000032.1:0-12432 GCA_964567335.1 uncultured Nannocystis sp.
CGGCGCTGGTCCTCGCGGGCTACCACACCGCCGCGTTCGGCTCGCCGCTGAAGACCGGCTACGACTTCGTGTACCTGGCGGAGTTCGCCGAGGGCATGCGCGTCAACTACGGGATCCACGCGCCCGACCCGCGGGTGCTGCTCGAGATCCTGTTCGGCGCCTACCGCGGCCTGTTCTACCTCGCGCCGGTGCTGCTGCTCGCCGCGTGGGGCTTCGCGCTCGAGCTGCGCGGCTGGCCGCCTGCGCCGCCGGACAGGGCTGAAGGGACATGGCCGATCCGCCCGGTCGCGCGGCTCGGGCTGGCGATCACGGCCTTCTACCTGCTGCTCAACGCCGGCTACTACATGTGGGACGGCGGCGCGGCGATCGGCCCGCGCCACTGCGTGCCGATGCTCCCCTTCCTCGCCCTCGCGCTCGCACCCGCGTGGACGGTCGCGCCCCGGGCCGCGCTCGCGCTCGCCGCCCTCTCCGGCGCGCAGATCCTCGTCTGCGCCGCCGCTGCCCCGGAGGCACCGCAGCACGGCGACCCCCTCTACGCCTACGCGTGGCCGCGCCTCTTCTCCCCCGAGACCGGCTACTTCGGCGCCACCAACCTCGGCCGCATGCTCGGCCTCCCCGGCCCCCTCAGCCTCGTCCCGCTCGTCCTCCTGCTCGCCTGGTGTTACAGCCAGGTCAAGCCGGCGCTCGCTAGCGACTCAGCGTCCGCAACGCCGCGGTCACCAGCGCCGACGTGAAGAACGCCGCCACCGCCCACAGGGCCGGCGGTGCCCCCACGTGAGGCGCACGCCAGCGACCGCTCGCCCCCGGCGCGACCTCGGCGCGGCTCATGTCCGTGTCCGAGGCCTCGGCGCGGGCCGCCTCTTCGGTCACCGAGACGTCCGCGGCCGTCTGTTCGCCCCAGCAGAGCGGGTCCCGCGCCAGGCGCGACGCGGGCAGGAGCGCGTGCTCGACATCGACCAGCGCCGCGAGCAGCTCGCGCGCGCTCCCGTAGCGGTCCGCCGGGTCCGCCGCGACCGCCTTGAGGATCACCGCCTCGAACTCCGCCGGGATCTCGATCGTCGGCGCCGCCCGACCCAGGGGACAGGGTCCGCTCGCGGGCCTCCGCGGCAGGAACAGGCTCCCGCCCGCGTAGGGCATCTTGTTCGTCAGCAGGCGGTACATCAGGACCCCGAGGGCGAAGATGTCGACGCGGTGGTCGTGCGGTCCGCCGCGGAGCTGCTCCTCGGGCATGTAGCCCGGCGTCCCGATCACCACGGGGCCTGACGCCTCGACCTGCCCGGTCTCCTCGCTCGCGAAGCCGGCCACCCCGAAGTCGAGGAGCTTGATGAACTCGACGTCATCGCCGCGCGCGACGCGGAAGCAGTTGCCCGGCTTCACGTCCCGGTGAACCACCCCGCTCGCGTGCGCCACGGCCAGCGCCTCGCAGACCTGCTTCCCGATCGAGAGCACCCGCGTCCACCGCAGCGGACCGTCCTGCTCGAGCGTCGTCGCCAGATCCTCACCGTCGAGGCGCTCCATCGCGATGTACACCCACTCGCGCCCCAGGTCGTCCTCGCCGCGGCCGAAGTCGAACACGGCGACGATGTGCTCGCTGCGGAGCGACGAGAGCGCCCGGGCCTCCTGCATGAAGCGGCTCTGGGTGGCCGCGTCGGTGCGTCTCGGGTCGAGCACCTTCACGGCGACGTTACCGCCGAAGACCGCGTGCTCGGCCTCGTAGATCGAGGCGGTGCCGCCGACGCAGATGCAACGCGAGATCCTGTAGCGCCCGTCGAGGATCCTGCCCGCCAGGTCAGGCGCGAGACGACGGCCGATCGGTCGGCACGGTGCGTCAAGCTCGCGAACTCGGGCCTCGAGGCTCATCAGTCCGCGCAACTGTACTCCCGGCGGGACCGGCCCCGCAACGCCGAGTTATCCACAGCGCCCTGGGGACAACCTGTGGAATGCGGTGTGAAATCGCGCGGGACGCCTCGGAGGCCCTGTCCCTCCGAGCATGTCCCGCTCACCCGGAGAGCAGCGTCGGCATGTCGTCGCCCGCGAGCGGATAGTCGCCCGTGACCTCCGCCGTGTCGATCCCCGCCAGCTTGCGCAGCGCGAGGTGGATGGTCTCGGGCTTGAGCTTCTTGCCGTCGACCGGCACCGCGAGCTGGGCGTCGTCCGTCGACCCGACGACCCGGTTCCCCTTGATCCCCTTGCCCATCATCATCACCGACGAGACCGTCCAGTGGTCCTTGCCGGCGTACTGGTTGTCGCCGTTGTAGGCCGGCCCGCGCCCGAAGTCGGAGCCGATCACGACCGTGAGCTGCCCGGCGATGCCGGCGGCCTCGGCCTCCTGCATCAAGAAGTCGACCCCCGCGAGCAGCTTCGCGAGCTGGCGGATCTGGTCGCTGTCGTGGTTGCCGTGGGTGTCGAAGCCGCCGATGTTGAGGTTCGCGGCCACGGCCATCTTCGCCTTGAACGCCGCGACCGCGAGCTGCGCCTGCTGCATCAGACCCTGCAGGTCGTAGAGCTGGTAGCCCGGCAGCGTCTTCGGCATGTCTGGCAGCACCAGGTCGCGCAGCACGTCGTCGCTGCCCCGCGCCAGGATCAGCTCGCCCATCGCCGCCTTGGCGCGAGGCAGCCGCGCCGCCATCTGCTTGGCCGCGAGCCGCTCCTCCTGCGCCTTGCGGATCCGGTCCGACGTCGCCTTCGAATGGAAGGTCTCCGTCATCGGGTCACCCGGGCTCGTCTCGTTCGGGTAGGCGATCTTCTTCAGCGCGTCGACGCTGCTCATGCGCGTCAGCGGGATCAGCCCCTGCGTCGCGTCGTAGCCGCCCGCGCTGATGTACGCCAGCGCGCTGTCGGGCGCCCGCGCCGCCGCCACCAGCGCCCCGAAGGACGGCGCGCCCTCCGAGAGCTGACCGCTCCAGATCGCCCGCGAGCCGGCGTCGTGGTTGTTCGTCGACATGTCGACCCCGTTGAGCACCAACAGGTCCGAGGCGTACTTGTCGAAGAACACCTGGTTCGACATCAGGTAGGGCAGCGCCTCCGCGTCGACCCCGAGCGCGGCCGCGTCGAGCGTCACCGGCGCGTAGTTGATGTTCCCTGCCTTCGCGCTCGACGCGTAGAGGCGGTTGTAGGCCCCCTGCGGCTTCGGGTCGCAGAGATAGATCGGGTCGTACCCGCCGCCCGCGTTGATGAGCACGAAGTAGGGGCCCTCGTAGGGCTTCGGCTGGGCCAACGCGCGACGGACCCCGAAGGGGGCGGCGACGGCGAGCCCGGACATGGCGGCGATCTTGAGGAAGCTGCGGCGATCCATGGTTTGCTCCTTCGTCGTTGCTCTCGTCGGCGTCTACTCGTAGAGGAAGTCGTAGTCGGACAGCAGGTAGCTGACCACCGCCATCCACGCCCGGATCGTGTAGTTGTCGTCGGTGTCGATCAGCTGCTCCGGCGGCAGGTCGACCTGCGTGTTGGGGTCGACCCGCGCCTGGCACCACCAGCTCAGCCACGGGTTCTCGGACCCGGACGCGACGTTCGCGGTCCCGTCCTTCCACGTCTCGAGGAAGAGGTTGTAGGTCCGCTCGATCTCCGGATCGTCGGCCGCGAGCGTCTCGCCGAGGATCCGCCCGTGCAGGTAGACGATGTTGGCCTTGATGTCCGCGACCGCGTCCGGGATCTGCTCGCCCGCGTCGCTCAGCGGCACCTGCTCGCGCGTCACCTCCGGGAAGAGCCGACGCTTGTCCGCGGGCAACGAGAAGTCGTACGCCGTCGCAGCGCACGCGACCTCGTTCGCGAGCCGCGCGGTCACCCCCGCCATGATCCCGTTCATGTGCGTCAGGCGCTGCGTGATCGTGTCCGAGTCGATGCCGCCGTAGAGGATCTTGTAGTCGGTCCGCAGCCAGTCGCTCAGGTCCCACTGCCGGATCCAGCGCACACCCGTCACCGCCGCGATCTTGTCCGCCAGCAGCTCCGGCGTCGACAGCCGACCCTTCCCGACCGACACCAGCTCCGCCGCCTCCTGCTCGCTCAGCTCCCCCTTCTCGTGCGACACGCCGCGGAAGTAGGGGCTCATCACGACCCCGAGGATCACCGTCTTCAGGTTGTAGTCGTCGGCGACGAAGTCCTCCCCGATCTGCCGGAAGAGCGCCTCCTGGGCCTGCCAGGCCGCCAGCTTCGCCTCGAAGAGCGGGTCCTCGGCGTCCGTCGGGTAGGCCAGCGGCTCCTCGCCGACCAGGCCCGTAAACACGCTGTTCACCGTCGCGGTCACGAAGCGCTGATCCTCGGCCGCCCGCGTCGCGAACCAGCGCAGCGCGTTCGGGAACTCGCTCACCGGCATGTCCTCGCCGTTGAACCCCGGCGCGAACATCTCCGCGTACCACTCGCGGTCCGTCAGGACCTCTTGGTCGTAGTCGTCGTAGTTCTGGAACGCCCCCGCGACCGGGTCGATCAGCTTGTGGCAGAGGTTGCACTGCGCGTCGTCGCGCGTCGGGTTGGCGTACTTCGCCGACGCCGTCGGGTCGATCGGCCGCTCGCCGATCCGCAGGATGTCCGTCGCCAGGAACATCTTGTAGGTCATCCGCGCCCGGTGCCGGTTGCGGTTCGTCGGCGTGGTCGGGAAGCGGTTGAGGAACATCGGCGAGCTCAGCACCCCCGCGTGCGGCAGCGTCTTCTTGCCGCCGCGCACGCTGAAGAGCTTCGCCTCGAGGAACTCGTTCGGGTCCGTCGTGTCCTTGAAGGGGAGGTCGATCCCGTAGAGCTGGGCCGAGTAGGGGTTCAGCACCGTGTAGTCGGCCGTCAGGATCTCCGTGAAGGGCCGGTCGTTCTTCACGATGTGCGCGATCAGAGCCAGCGGCTCGCGCGCCACCGAGGCGTTGATCAGGTAGCGCAGCTCGTCCTGTCCGTCGAGCCCGTCCCACCACGCGCCGACGTTCGGGAAGTCCTCCTCGTCGAGCAGGTCGACCGCGAAGCCCGTGTACACGAGGTAGCGGTCCGTGTGCAGCAGGTCGTTGAAGATGTCGGCCAGACGCGCGTAGAACGCGTCCTCCTCGAGGAGCCCGCGCACCGCGTCCGCCAGCGCCTCCTCCCCGCCGGCCGCCACCTCCGCCTGCTCCTCGGCCGTCGGCAGGCGCCCGTTCAGGTGGAGCGCCGCCTTCCGCAGCGTCTCTTCGGGCGTCATCAGCACCACCGCGCCGAGGTCCGCGCCGTCGCTCCCGGGGCACTCGCGCGGCTCCTTCAGTTGGGCGACCAGCGACTCCATGATCCGGTACTCGTCGCTGCCCTCCTTGAACACCTCGCCGCCGCCGTGCTTCGTCTTCCCGGTCGGCTTCGCCAGCAGCGCCGAGAGCCCGTCGTAACTCACCGACGCGACCTCCTGGACCACCTCGAAGTTGCGGTCCATGAAGCCCGGGTAGGCCGACGGGAAGAGCAGGAACTCCGCCCCCTGCGACTCCGCCAGCCCCGCGGGCCCGTGGCAGTTCATGCAGGTCCCCGACATCACCTTCGTCCACACCTCGTCCGCGAAGTACTCACGGGTCGAGACGCAGCTGTCACCATCGCCGATCCCGTCCTTACACGCACCGAGCGCAGCGGAACCGCCGAGCAACGTGAGCGTCAGGAGCGTTCGGAGCGCGCGTCGCTTGTCGCCAAACTTCATACCAAGCCTCCCGGAGAGGGCCACCATCGCAAGGTACCAAGGCGCCGAGAAATCCGGCAAGCGGCCGTCAGCCCCCGAATCGGCGCCCTCGCGCGCGCAAGCGACCGCGGCCGCGCCTCTCCAGGCGCGCCCGGCCCCTGACTTGCGCCGTCTCACAATGAGCGGCCCACGGGCCTGCGCGCCGCCGCGATCCCCGCGCCGGGCCTCAAGGCGGAAAGACCATGACTCAACAGCCATGTGTCGACCTACATCCGACTCTGTTAGCGTCCGCCCATGGACTTCGCGGCGGCCTTTGCCGAGCTCTTCCCGATCTCCTCGGACACCTTCTCCCTCGAGCTCGTCCCGGAGACCGTCAATGAAGAGACGGGCGAGGTCAACGGCGGTACCGCCGAACACGACGGTGCGTGGCGCGCGACGATCCGCACCGTCACGTGGGACATCGAGGGCGGCCAGCGCTCGATCCGCGACGTCAAAGAGCAGGACGTCTTCCTCGGCTTCGCGGACACCTTCGACGACCCCAGGCTCCCGGCCTACCTCGAGGGGTGGGCCGCCGCGCTGCGCTTCATCTTCACCCGCCACGCCGAGCTCTCGGCCGAAGGCGCCCTCCCCGCGCGGGTCCGCGAGGCCTTCGAGCAGAGCATGCCCAGCGACTTCGTCTGCCCCGATCTCCTCGCGCTGCGCCGTCCGCAGTCCGCCGACGACTTCACCGAGGCGCTCCTCTCGAGCAAGAAGCGCCTCGGCCGCTTCGTCCCCTAGTGCCGACACCACGACATCCCGATCTGTCTTACTCACAGCCCTACCGCAACCAGCGTCGAGCACGTGGCATGGCAGGTCCCGCGTCGCGAGGGACCCCGGTTCGCCGCCGCCGCCACGCCCGCGGGCCCGCGTGCGTGCGGATCGATAGGTAGCGGCGGCGGCACTCGCTAGCCCGCCGAGATGTGCTTCCCCAGCGCCTCCACGAAGGCGCCGGCGTCGGGCGAGGGCCCGACGCCGAAGTTGCGGTGACGTCCCTCCGAGGTCCACTCGCAGAGGAACGTGCACGGCGACTCGGTCGCCAGATCGGTCCCCCGCTCCAGCGTGAAGAAGCGCGTCCACGCGAGCGCCGCGATCGAGGGCGCCGCCCGATCCGCGAATCCGGACACCGCGGCGGCGAGGTGCGCCTCCGCGTCTGCGCGCGGAGGCGGAAGGGTGATGAGCGCGAAGAGCTGCGCCCCGTCGTGGAAGACCTCCACGCCCATGCCTTCCGCCGGACCGACCGACCCGGGCTCCGCCCGCTGCCCGGCGCGCTCCCACAGATCTCCGAGCAACCGCATCGCGTCGGGACCGCCGAGCACCGCGTGCATCCAGCTCGGGTCGCGGAAGAGCACCGACGGCAGCGCTCGATGCACGAACAAGTAGTGCTGACTCGGCCCCACCGACACCGGGCCAGGCTACCACGCGTCAAGCACCCCCCGGACGCGCGAAGGCGACCTCTGCAGGCGTCGCACGGGGGCGCGCGACACCCGTCAACTCGTGCGCTAGACACCTGAGCGCGCCTTCGCTAGAAGTGAGCCCGACTGGAGCGCCGAGATCATGGCTGACACGCACCTCGCTCAGATGTTCTTCGATCGTGCCCGCTCTGAGGGCACCGCCGCCGCCTTCTGCGTCCGGCAAGGCGGAGCCTACAGCGACATCTCGTGGAAGGACGCGGCCGACCGCGCCGAGGCGATCGCCGCCGGGATCGTCAAGGGCGGCGCCCCGACCGCGGGCGTCTGCGTCTCCATCATGGCCAACACGCGCGTCGAGTGGATCCTCTGCGACTACGCGCTGCTCTCCCTCGGCTACAAGACCGTCCCGATCTACGTCAGCCTCCTGCCGCCGGAGATCGGCTATATCCACGCCGACACCCAGGCCGAGCTCGCCGTGGTCGAGAACCGGGAGATGCTCGACAAGCTCCGCACCGCGCAGAAGGGCTTCACCTTCTTCGAGAAGAGCTACCCGGCCGACGCCGTCAAGCTCAAGAAGTTCATCGTCATCGACCCGACCGGCCTCGCCCCCTCGCCCGACTGGGAGAGCCTCGCCGACGTCGAGGCCCGCGGCCGCGCCGCCCTCGCCGAGACCCAGGGCGAGCGGGCCCGCCGCATGCAGGAGATCAAGCGCGACGACGTCGCGACCTACACCTACACGTCCGGCACCACCGGCCCGCCCAAGGGCGCGATCCAGACCCACCACAACCTCCTCAGCATGCTCGAGAACACTGAGGAGGTCGGCATGTTCGCCGAGAAGGCGCGCGTCGGCGGCGCCTTCCTCTTCCTCCCGCTCGCCCACTCCTTCGGGCGCCTGGTCGAGTACGGCGGCGCCTTCTTCCGCTGCAAGATCGTCTTCTCCACGATCGCCACCGTCGCCGAGGACCTCGGCCTCTCGCGCCCCGGCTTCGTCCCCGCCGCGCCCCGCGTCTTCGAGCGCGTCTACGGCAAGATCACCACCGGGATCGCGTCGGCCCCGCCGATCCGACAGAAGCTCTTCCGCTGGGCGATCGGGGTCGGCAAGGCCGCGATCCCCTACCGTCAGAGGGGCAAGTCCCTCCCCTTCGGCCTCAGCCTCCAGGTCGGCCTCGCGGAGAAGCTCATCTACTCCAAGATCAAGGCCCGCCTCGGCATGGACCGCGTCCACGTCCTCCTCTCGGGCTCCGCGCCCCTGCCGCGCGAGGTCGGCGAGTTCTTCGCCGCCGTGGGCCTCACGATCTGCGAGGCCTACGGCCTCACCGAGACCTGCCCCGGCCTCACCACCAACCGCCCCAACAACTGGAAGATCGGCACCGTCGGCCCGGTGATCAAGGGCGTCCAGATCAAGATCGCCGCCGACGGCGAGATCCTCGCCAAGGGCCCCAACGTCATCTCGGGCTACCTCAACCGCCCCGACGCCACCTCCGAGGCCTGGGACAGCGAGGGCTGGTTCCACACCGGCGACATCGGCGAGTTCGACGAGGACCAGCACCTCAAGATCACCGACCGCAAGAAGGACCTCATCAAGACCAGCGGCGGCAAGTACGTCGCGCCGCAGAAGATTGAGGCCCTCCTCAAGACCAAGCCGATCCTCAGCGAGGCGGTCGTCATCGGCGACGGTCGCAAGTACTGCGTCGTCCTCGTCACCGTCGACAAGGAGAAGCTCGCCGCCTGGTCGCAGCGCACCGGCAACCCGCCCGACCTCGGCAGCGAGGCCGTCCAGAAGGAGGTCCAGGGCTACCTCGACGAGATCAACCAGGGCCTCGCCTCCTTCGAGTCGATCAAGTACTTCCGGATCCTCCAGGAGGAGTTCTCGGTCGACAACGGCCTCCTCACCGCCTCCTTCAAGGTCAAGCGCAAGGAGGTCAACAAGCGCTACAAGGACCTCATCGACTCGATGTACCCGGCCGGCAAGGACTGACCGACCGGGCTGGGGGGCCGAGCCCGACCCCCCGGCGCGAGGTCAGAGCGGCTTCTCCAGCTTCCCGAGGTCGACGTAGGCGCGGTCCTTCATGATGATGAAGGGCCGCTCCTCGAAGCGCAGCTCGCCCGCACCGTCGTGCTGAACGATCTGCAGCTTGCCCATCCCGTAGCCCATCGGCCCGCGGCTGTAGTAGTGGGCCTCGAACTTGTACGGGAACGCGTTCGCCTTCCCCTCGACCGTGAAGCACTCCGGCCCGTAGCCGTTCCGCACGTCCGCGTAGAGCTCGCCCCCGCTGCGCAGCGTGCGGTCCGCGTAGTACGCGTGCCCGTCCGCGCGGTCGCGGATGTGGAAGTCGACGTCGTTCGCGTCCGTCTCCCAGTTGATGACGAAGCGGGTCGACGGCGTCTTCGGCACCACCACGTCGTTGAGCTTCAGGCGGGCCCACTTCGTGATGTCCATCTGCGGCTCCGCCTTCTTCCAGGCCGCCACGATCAGGCCCATGTCCTCGCGCAAGATCCGGTCCGCGCCCTCGAAGCGACCCCCGGGGTACTGCTGCTCGACCCCCCCCTTGATCGCCGTGAACGCCTCCTCGTAGCGGCCGGCCTTCACCAGCGCGTACGCGTGGAGGCGATGGCCCGCCGGGTGATCCGGCCGCGACTTCACCGCCTTCGCGTAGCTGTCGATCGCCAGCGCCAGCCCGTCCTCCGTCAGCGCCTCGAGGCGCGCCCCGGCGTAGCGACGCAGGTCCGCCCGCGACGGGAAGAGGTCGATGATCGAGCCGTACGCGCGCGCCGCCGTGAGCGGGTCCCCCGCCGCCTCGGCCGCCTCGCCGAGCGCCAGCAGCGCCAGCACGTCGCCAGGATCCTCCTCGTGCCAGGCGAGCGCCCGCGCCACCGCCTCGAGCTTCTTCCCCTCCTTGAGAAGCTGCGCCACGTCGAAGAACTTGCCCATGTAGGGGCTCCCCTCCGTCCGCTTCAGCTCCGCCTCCTCCTTCTCGCGCTCAGCCTGGCGGATCTTCTCCGCCGCCGCCCACTCGGCCTGCCTGCGCGCCTCCTCGAGCTCACGGACCTTGGCGGCGGCCTCCCGCTCGGCCCGACGCTTCTCCTCCGTCGCGAGGAACTCCTGGATGCGCGCCTGGTCGGCCGCCTGCTCGGCCGGCGTCAGCTTGCGCGGCGGCGGCACGGGCGCCCCGTCGCCGGACTCGAACATGAAGGGGTAGGTCACCACCACCGAGCCGCCGCCCTCGGGCTTCGGGAAGGTCCAGCGACGCACCGCCTGAGCGACGCACACGCCCACCACCGGGTCGCGCATCGTGCTCTCGTGCACCTCAGCCGTCGGCACCTTGCCGGTCCCCCCGATCGTGAAGCGGATCGCCACCCGACCCTTCGCGCTCGGGTCCCGCGCCAGCGCCTGGTTGTAGCAGTAGCGGACCTCGTTGATGTGAGCCCGCACGATCCGACGGATGATGTCCTTGTCGAGCGCACCGACGACCTCAGCCTTCGCCTGCCGCACCATCGGCACCGACATCCCGCGCCCGCCGAAGCCCGCGCCTGAGCCGCGACCGTAGCCGGACCCAGTCCCGCCGCCGCCGCCCTTCCCGATCAGCCCCGTGTTGCCGAGCCCGATCGTCCCATCGCCCGTCCCCCCGCCGCCGCGGCCCGTCCCCACGAGCCCGAGTCCGCCGACGCCGTACGCCTCCCCGACCTCGGTCCCGGTCAGCCCGCCCCACACGTCCGCGTCGTCGTTCCCGACCGCGAACGCCCCGCCATAGGGGCTCGCCAGGAAGTGCCCCGACTGCGCCGACATCGTCCCCAGGATCCCCGCCTGACGCGCCGCCATGTCCGGGTCGAAATTCCGAGCCATCTGCGGGATCGGCGGCGACCGCTCGCCCTCGTTCTGCTCCCTCATCGCATAGATCGGCTCGCTGACCGGCAGGCTGGGCGGCGCGCTGCGGCGGTTCAGCAGGTCGACCCCCGTCGGCCCCACCGTCAAGATGTCCGCCAGCGCGTTGCGGTCGATGTTGAAGCGCTGGTAGTCCCACTCGCTCTCGAGCACCAGCAGCGCCGTGAAGTCGCTGAGCACGCGGAACTTGGTCGAGAGCCCGACGATCGTGCTGTGGAGGTCCTGGCGGCCCTTCGTGTCGGCCTCTGGCAGCGCCGAGCGGATCGACTCGAGCCGCTCGATCTGCGCGCGCACCCACGCCCGCTCGAGCAGGGGCCGCTCCACGCCGACCGTCGGGACCTCCGCCTCGATGCGGTCCTTGCCCTCGATCACCACCCGCATCGCCACGTCCTTGGGGAGGTCGGCGTACACCAGCATCTCGTCGCCGGGCTGCGCCCCCTGGATCGTGTCCGGCCACGCCCACTCCGCCCCCGGCACCGAGACCTTCATCGGCGGCAGCGTCGCGCTCGCGAACTTGTGCGCCATCGTCGCGATCGGCAGCCGCGAGTCCATCACCACCCCGTCGCTCGGCAGGTCCCCCGTCGTCAGCGCCTTGAGCGCCTCCGTGTCCTGGATCCCCCCGTCGACGATCGCGTCGGCCCTCCCGAAGCCCGCGGCCGCCAGCGCCTTCGCGACCTCGTCGATCGCCACGTGCTCCTCGGAGCCGGCCGTCACGATCCCGTCCGAGAACACCAGCAGGCGCTGGGATCCCCCCGGCGCCGAAGCGACCGCGCGCAGCGCCCCCACCAGGTCCGACGCCCCGAGCGCCCGGCGCGACACGATCCGCTCGAGCTGCGCCTGCCCGAACCCGCTCGCCGGCCCCGAGTACACCTCCTCGGTCTGCTGGTCGAAGCAGATCACCTTCAGCGCGAAGTCCTCGCCGGTCCGCTCGCGCATGCCCTGAAGGATGTCCGCGAGGCGGCGGATCTGGCGGTCGAAGCCCAGCGCCCGCGACGCGCTCGTGTCGAAGAGCACCGTCAGCGACCCGATCGCGACCGGCGGCATCTCGCCGACCGGGGCCACCCGCGCGACGACCAGGTTCTCGTGCCGCAGCCCCATCACCGCGCCGCCCTCGCCCGTGACCTCGAGGTCTCGGTCGGGCAAGAAGCGCTGCTTCTTCACCTCGACCACCCGCGTCTGCACCGCCGCGCCGCCGAGGTTCGAGGCCCCGGCGCCGAGCGACGCCTCGCGCACGATCACGCTCGCGTCGAGCTCGTCGAGCTCCGGCAGCCCGCGCAGCATGAGCCGGTAGGGCTCGCCCGAGCTCGGGAGCTCCTGCGAGTACGAGACGATCAGCTCCTTGCGCTCGCGCGGCCCGATCGGGAACACCCGCGCGCTGAACGAGTTGCCGGCCTTGTTCTCGAGCAGCGCCGGGTCCTGCTTGCGGTGCAGGAAGTCCTCGTAGGCGACGCGCGCGGCCTGCCGCTCGACGACCTCGCCCTCCTGCCAATGCC
>CAZMML010000033.1:0-12428 GCA_964567335.1 uncultured Nannocystis sp.
CGCCGACGTTGACCTTGAGCAAGGCGCGGCGCGTCTTGTCCATGGTCGTCTCCCACAGCTGCTCGGGGTTCATCTCGCCGAGGCCCTTGTAGCGCTGGACCTGGAGGCCGCTCCGCCCGAGCTCGCCGATGTGTTGCACGACGTCGAGCAGACGGGGCGGGGCGGCGACCTCCTCCTTGTGCTTCCGCAGCGAGAAGGGTCCGGCGCCGTAGGTGCGCGCCTGCTCGCGGATCTTGAGCAGCTCGGCGAAGGCGTAGGAGCCGAGCAGGGCGGCGCCGACGGTCTCGTACTGGCGCACGCCGTCCGCGACGACCTCGACCCGCAGGAGCCGCCGCGCGGCGTCGACGGCGTCGACCTCGACCGCGGCGCTGACCTTCGACGGGTAGATCTGAGGGCCGACGCGGCTCTCCAGCTCCTGCCCGAGCGCGCGCGTCGAGGCCTCGCTGGCGAACACGTCGGAGAGGTTCGGCGAGGCCTCGAGCTTGTCGAGGAGGAACTCGACGATCTGGGGTCGATGCTCGCGGCCGAGGGTGGCGAGGATCTGCTTGTAGCGCGAGCCGACGCGGGCGATCTCGGCGAAGACCTCGGGGCGGGCGGAGTGGCCGCCGATCGTCAGCTCGAGGTCGCTGACGGCGTTGTTGATGATGAACTCGTCGAGCGCGACCTCGTTCTTCAGGTAGCTCTCGGACTTGCCGGCCTTGACCTTGTAGAGCGGCGGCTGGGCGATGTAGAGGTGCCCTCGCTCGATGATCTCGGGGAAGTGACGGTAGAAGAAGGTCAGCAGGAGCGTGCGGATGTGCGATCCGTCGACGTCCGCGTCGGTCATGATGACGATCGTGTGGTACCGGAGCTTGTTGATGTCGTAGTTGTCCGGACCGATCCCGGTGCCGAGCGCGGTGATCAGGGTGATGATCTCCTGGCTCGAGAGCATCTTGTCGACGCGGGCCTTCTCGACGTTGAGGATCTTGCCGCGGAGCGGGAGGATCGCCTGGGTGCGGCGGTCGCGGCCCTGCTTCGCGGAGCCGCCGGCCGAGTCGCCCTCGACGATGAAGAGCTCGGCGTTCTCGGGGCTCCGCTCTTGACAGTCCGCGAGCTTGCCAGGCAGCGAGAGGCCGTCGAGGATCCCCTTGCGGGTGATCGTCTCGCGCGCCTTGCGGGCGGCGGCTCGCGCGCGCGCGGCGAGGATCGCCTTGTCGACGATCAGACGGGCCGAGCGGGGGTTCTCCTCGAGGAACTTGCCGAGCTCCTCCGTGACGACGGTCGAGACGAGGCCCGTCACCTCGCCGGAGACGAGCTTGTCCTTGATCTGCGAGCTGAACTTTGGGTCAGGGTGGCGGATCGAGACGATGGCGACGAGGCCTTCGCGGACCTCCTCGCCGGCGAGGTTGCCCTTGTGCCCCTTGAGCAGGCCGTTCTCGTCGGCGTAGCCGTTGATGACCTTGGTCAGCGCGGTGCGATAGCCGGTGAGGTGGGTGCCGCCGTCGCGGTTGGCGATGTTGTTGGTGAAGCAGAGGATCGACTCCTGGTAGGCGTCGGTCCACTGCATGGCGACCTGGACGCCGAGGACCGTGGTGCGGCCCTCGTACTCGAACTCGATGTCCCGGTTGAAGTGGATGAGGTCGCCGATGATCTCCTTGTTCTGCGCAAGGAGCTTGACGAAGCTCGGGATCCCGCCCTCGCCGTCGAAGACGCGGTCGCGCCCGCTGCGGAGGTCGCGGAGGTGCAAACGCACGCCTTGGTTGAGGAAGCTGAGCTCGCGGAAGCGGTTGGCGAGGATCTCGAAGTCGAGCTCGATCGAGCTGAAGATCAGCGGGTCGGGGTGGAAGTGCACCCGCGTGCCGCGGCGCTCGGTCTTGCCGGTGACGTCGACGCTCGTCACGGCGTCGCCGCGCTCGAAGCGGGCCTGGTGGACCTTGCCGTCGCGCCAGATCTCGAGCTTGAGCCAGTCGCTGAGGGCGTTCACGACGGAGACGCCGACGCCGTGCAAGCCGCCCGAGACCTTGTAGGCGCTGTTGTTGAACTTACCGCCTGCGTGGAGGACGGTGAGGATCACGATCGCGGCGTCGAGGATCTTGCCGTTCGCCTCCATCGGCCCGACCGGGATGCCGCGGCCGTCGTCGTCGACCGAGACGGAGTTGTCCGGGTGCAGCGTGACCTCGATGTTCCGGCAGTAGCCCGCGAGCGCCTCGTCGATCGAGTTGTCCACGACCTCGAAGACCATCTTGTGGAGACCCGAGCCGTCGCTCGTGTCCCCGATGTACATCCCGGGGCGCTTGCGGACCGCCTCGAGACCCTCCAGGACGGAGATCGAGTCGGCGTTGTAGTCGTCCGCGGAGGCTTGGGTCTTATCGGCTTCAGGCATGGGACTTCGACTGCGGGAGGGGCTTCCCTCGCGCTGGAGCGGCCCAGGATGGTATCATCGAGACGGGCCTGAAGCCACCGTCCGGAGGCCTTTAGGCCGGATCTGGCGCGCCCCGCGGACACTTGACCACGCGACCCTTGGCCACTTCGATGTAGCGACAATCTCCGCCTTCTGTAAGGCCGATGTAGTGCGCCGCGGTGGTCGTGAGGACGCACTGGCCGGCCTCGCGGAGCAGGGCGTCGAAGAGCTGCGCGGAGCGCTGCGGGTCGAGCTCGCTCGAGACATCGTCGAGGAGCAGGAGCGGGGCCTCGCGAGAGCGATCACGAGCGTCCCTTAGCTCCGCGATCTTGAAGGCCAGGATGAGCGCCCTCGCCTGCCCCTGCGAGGCGAAATCAGCGCTGGTCTTGCCGTCCAGGAGGGCGTCGAAGTCGTCGCGGTGCGGACCTACGGTGGTGGTGCCCCGGGCGAGGTCCTGGCGCCGCTGAGCGCGCAGAGCCTCCGTGAGGAGCGTATGGGGCTCCGCCGCGGGCCCGAGCTTGCTTATGTACGCGAGGCTCGCGCGCACGCTGTGGCCGTGGATCTGGGCGAAGGTCTCGCCGAAGCTCGGCAGCAGGTCCGCGAGAAGGCGCTCCCGGCGGGCCCAGATCCTGGCGCCCACGGCGGCGAGCCCCACGTCGTAGACGTCCAGGAGCGCCTCTTGTTGGGCCCGCGACACGCCCTCGTCGCCGCGAAGGACGCGGTTCCGCGAGCGGAGGATCTTGTCGTACTCCTGCACGTCCCCGATATGCGTACGATCGCGCGCAAAAAGGGCGCGATCGAGAAATTGCCGCCTCCCGTTCGGGGAACCTCGGAGCACCCCGAGGTCCTCGGGGGTGAAGAGAATCGCGCGAAGACGGCCGTAAAATTCGGGGCCTGAGCGGACCAGCTTGGCGTCGGCGTAGGCGAGTCTGCGGGTCTGCCGGCCGTCATAGTGGAGATGAACGCTCAGGCGAGTACTGAGTCCGAGCTGTGCGTCGAAGCCCTGGACCTCGACCCGTGCCTCCTGGGCGCCCTGAAGCACGAGGGGCGCGAGGTCCGCCGAGCGGAAGGAGCGGAGGGTCGATGTGAGGTAGAGCGCCTCCAAGAGGTTGGTCTTGCCGACCCCGTTCGGGCCGTGGAAGACCGTGAAGCGAGCGCCGAAGTCGACCTCGACCGCGGTGAAGTTGCGGAAGTCACGGAGCGTGAGGCGTTGAAGCAGCACGCCCCGTCTAGATCCGCATCGGCATCACGACGCCGAGGTAGTCGGGACCCGCGACCGGGCGGACGACGCAAGGGTCGAGCTCGCCCTGGAAGTCGAGGTGGACTTGCTTGGTCTCGATCGCCTCGAGCACCTCGATCAGGTACCGGGCGTTGAAGCCGGCGACCAAGGGGTCGCCCTGGAGGTCGATCTCGATCTCTTGATGAGCGACGCCGAGGTCGGGGTTGTCGGCGGTGAGCTGGAGGCTGCCCTTGTCGAGCTGCACGCGGACGGTGGCGGTCTTCTCCGGGGCCATGACCTCGGCGCGGCGCAAGGCGTCGACGAGCTCCTCCTTGAGGGCGGTGACACGGCGCTTGAAGTCGACGGGGATCACCTTCTCGTAGGGCGGAAAGACGACGTTGTTGAGCTTGACCGAGAGCAGCAGCTCCTGGGCCTGCAGGAAGACGTGCTGGTGGTCGACGGCGAGGCCGACCTCGCCCTGGACGCGATCGAGGACGCGCTTGATCTCCAGCATGCCCTTGCGCGGGATGATCACGCCGCGCTCGAGCTTGGGGCCGGCGAGGGGCAGGGTGTACTTGGTGAGGCGGTGTCCGTCGGTCGAGACCATGGTGCCGAGGACCCCGTTGCACTCGAAGAGGACGCCGTTCAGGTTGATCCGCGCCTCGTCCGTCGAGACGCTGAACTGGGTCCGCTGAAGGAGGTCCGCGAAGGCGTGGCCCGGGATCGAGACGAGGCGCTGGCCCTTGATCTCTGGCAGCTCCGGGAAGTCCGTGTGGGCCTGGCCCATGAGCTTGAAGGAGCTCCGGGCGACCGAGAGTTCGGCCCAGTGGTTGTCGGTCGAGCGGATCCGGATCGGCTTGTTCGGGAGCGTTCGAACGACGTTGTGGAGGGAGCGTACGGCGAGCGTGAGGGCCCCAGGTTGCCGGACCTCCACGGGGATCGTCTCGGTGACGGAGATCGTCATGTCGGTCGCGCTGCAGACGAGGCGGCCATCCTTGGTCGCGCGTAGCAAGACGTTGGCGAGGATCGGTTGGTTGTTGCTCCGCTTGTCGGCGACGGTTTGCGCGAGCGAGAGAGCCGACAAGAGTCTTGCTTGATCGATCTCGAGTTCCATCCAGGCCTCGGTGTGTGGGGTAGAAGTAGTAGGACTTTCTCAGAAATTTTTAAAGGGTCGTCTTCGTGATCTCGGCTGTGGGCGGGGGGAAGAGGGGGTGATCTGCTTGAATTTCCTCGCGGAAGTGAAGAGATGGGCGCGGTGAGTTGGTGTGGAGTGGGCGCCGAGTTGTCCACATCGCAAGGGGCGGCAGGATGTCCACAAGTTCTCCGCAGCGGATTCCCCATGGTGGCTGTGGACGACGGCGCAGGCTCGAGAGGTCGCGTTCACGGCAGCAAAAGAGCCGGGCTGCGTACGCAGCCCGGCTCAGGTGTGAAGGTGGTGGCGGGTGTCTAGGCGAGGCCTGCAGGGCCCTCGCGCGTGAGCTGGTGGCGGAGGTTGGCGACCGTGGCCCGGAGCTCCCCGTCCTCGGTCTGGATGCTCTCGATGCGCTTGCACGCGTTGATGACCGTGGAGTGGTCCTTGCCGCCGAAGCGCAGCCCGATCTCGGGGAAGCTCGCGCCTGTGAGCTGGCGGCTGAGGTACATCGCGATCATCCTGGGACGTGAGATCCCCTGATGGCGACGGGGACCCTTGAGGTCGGCGACTCGCACAGAAAAGTGGTTTGCGACCGCTTTTTGAACGTTTTCGATGCTGATCGGCGCGGGTTGCGCTGCTTCTGGGGCGAAGCCCAGGGCCTCCGAGACGAACTCGCGGCTGAGGGGCAGGTTCTTCAAGCAGGCGTAGGTCGAGACGCGCACCAAGGAGCCCTCGAGCTCGCGGACGTTGGAACGAACGTGTTGGGCGAGGTGCATGGCGACGTCGTCGGGGAGGTCGATGCGGTCGACCTCGGCCTTCTGGCGCAGGATAGCGACGCGCGTCTCGAGGTCGGGAGGCTTGACGTCCGCGACGAGGCCCCAGTTGAGGCGGGAGATCAGTCGCTCCTCCATCCCGGGCATCTCGGACGGCATGCGGTCGGCCGTGACGACGATCTGCTTCTCGGCCTCGTAGAGGGCGTTGAAGATGTGAAAGAACTCATCCATGGTCCGGTCGCGTCCGGCGATGAACTGGATGTCATCGACGAGGAGGACATCGCACTGGTCGCGGTAGCGGGCCCGGAACTGGTCGAACTGGTTGAAGCGGACCGCCGAGATGAACTCGTTCATGAAGCGCTCGGCGCTCTGGTAGACGATCCGCAGCTCGGGCCGGGTGATGTGGATGTGGTGGCCCACCGCGTGGAGCAGGTGGGTCTTGCCCAAGCCGGCGCCCCCATAGATGAAGAAGGGATTGAAGCGCGTGCCAGGCTCCTGGGCGACGGACCAGGCCGCCGAGGCGGCGAGCTCGTTCGACGCGCCCTTGATGAAGTTCGAGAAGCGATAGCGGGTCGAGAGGCCCGTCGGCGGCAGGGCGGGGAGCGGCGGGAGGACAGGGTCCGGCGTGGGACTCGCGGGGCTCGCGGGGGATGCTGCCGGCGAAGAGGGCTCGGTGACCTCAATCTCGATGTCGAACTCCTGCGCTGTTCGCGCGCGGAGCTCATCCAGGACAACACCGCGGTAGTGGTTCTCGAACCACTCTTTCATGAAGCGGTTGGGGGCCGAGAGGTAGAGGCGTTGGCCGTGGACCTGGCGCAATTCGAGGGGACGGATCCACAGGTCGTAGGTCTGGCTGCCGAGCCGAGGTTGGAGTCCTTGGATCGTCTCGCTCCAGATGTTGGTCATGTACCCTCCGTCCACAGGTGAGAAACACCTGTGGAGAACAAGAAAAACCTTGAGATTACCGGCGGATACCTAGATTCACGAGGAAGGTATCCACAGGCGGATCACTGCCGGGAGTGCGCGGGCGTGAAGATGAGCGGGTCGGCAACGCCCGTGCAGGCGCGGGGGAGAGCCCTTTTACTTGGGGTGCTCGGGGGGGAGCAAGCGCGCGGATCGCGAAATCGATAAATATTTGAAAATACTAGAGAAACCCTGCGGTTCGGGTGCGGGATTGGCGCGCATAGGAGCTGCCGTGAGGGCCAGGTCCGCGCGGATCTTGGGCCTCACCAGGCATTTTTCCGAGCTGTGGGGAGGGGTGGGGAGAGAGGGCGACGGGGCAAGCGGACTTGCGCTGGCCTGGGCCCGGAAGTCGGCTTGCCGAGCCGACGCGCGGGTGATGGCGAAAGTGCCGTGTGTGGGGTACTGAACGGGTGCCCGGAGGGGGGACCTCTGCTGCGGTCGCGCACGGGCTTTCCGGAAGCGGCGAGATTGACAGTGATGAGGTCCGCTGGTATCGATCCAGCCCCTGTTCACAGGCGCTCGTCGTGTCTCCCCCTTCGGTGGGTCTCACGGCGAGACCTTGGAGTCCCATGAAGCGCACCTACCAGCCCCACAATCTCAGCCGAGCTCGAACCCATGGCTTCCGCGCGCGGATGGCGACCCGCGGCGGTCGCAAGGTGATCGCAGCTCGTCGCCGTCGCGGCCGCAAGCGTCTGGGCGTCGAACTCGCGGGCAAGTGAGCCTTCCTCGATGAAGCCACAGGGATTCCCTGCGACCTTCCGATTGCGGAAGCGCAGGGAGTTTTTGCGGGTGCAAAACGGTGGGCAGAAGCATCATACGCGCCACTTCCTCGTGTTCGTCGCGCCGCCAGGGCGGGGGCCGGGTCCCGTGCGGTTGGGAGTCACGGTGACGAGGAAAATCGGTTCTGCGGTCGTGCGCAACCGCATCAAGCGCCTCGTTCGAGAGGCGTTCCGCCGCGTCCGGAAGAATTTCATGGGCGCGTGCGACATGGTGTGGGTCGCCAAGCAGAGCGCCGTCGCCGTGAGCTATACTGAAGTGTTGGCGGCCATGGAGAGCATGAGTCGTCGGACCTCGTTAGGAGCTGGGTGCTGAGACGCAGCGTCATCGCGCTGATCCGCGCGTACCAGGTGGCGGTCTCCCCGCTGCTTGGGCCGTGCTGCCGCTTCACCCCGAGCTGTTCACGTTATGCGTGCGCGTGCATCGCCGACCACGGGGTGATGCGCGGCGGCTGGTTGACCTTGCGCCGCCTGCTCCGTTGTCACCCGTGGCACCCCGGAGGCGTCGACTTGCCGCCTCCTGCCCTACCTCCGGAGAGTTGCTGAGCCGTGGATTTCCAGCGTCGTACGTTGTTGGCGATCGTCGTGTGCGTCCTGATCTGGCTCGTGTACGAGCGCTTCTTCGCGCCGCCCTTGCCCGAGCCGCGGACGGAAGAGGTGGCCGCCGCGAAGAAGAAGGCGGCGGATGAGGAAGAGGCGAAGGCGAAGGCCGTGGCCGAGGAGGAGCGCCGTTCGGCCGCGACGGGGCCGAAGGTGCCGCCGGCGGAGGGGCGCCTGGCGACGGACTTGCTCGCGCTGGCGATGACCAACCAGCGCGGCATGGTCGCCCGGAGCGAACTCCTCAGCCCGCACTTCCTCGGGGCGGACGGCAAGGGTGAGGACTTCCTGCAGCTCGGGGCGGCGCGGAGCCTGGTTATCGGGTTCGACGGGAGCGAGACCGAGTTCAAGTTCCCGCGCAACCCGGCGTGGGAGGCGGACCCCAAGAAGGACGGGGAGTGGAACCTGCGGGTCGGGAACGAGGACGTCGAGGTTCGGAGCCAGCTCCGTCTGACGACCGGCTATCAGGGGGTGCTGACGGTCGATGTCGTGAGCAAGGCGCAGGCCGAGCAGCAGCACCAGCTCACCGTGCAGGCGGCCTTCGGGCTCGGGGTGGAGAACAGCTACGACGTCCATCGCGGGGTGTGCGCGACGGCGGATGACGTCGAGGAGTTCAGCCAGAGCGATGTCAAGGAGAGCACCGCGGAGATCAAGAACCGCGGGCCGCTCCGGTGGGCGGCGCTCGACAGCAAGTACTTCGTGTCGGCGGTGGTGCCGGACGCGGACCAGCTGATCGTCGGCTGCAAGGTCGCTTTGAGCAGCGACGGCAAGGCGATGACGGCGACCCTGGCGGCGGAGCCGGTGGCGCTCGCGCCTGGGGCGTCAAAGCGCTACGTGTTCGGGGTCTACTTCGGCACCAAGGAGCTCGAGCGGCTGGAGTCGTTCGCGGCGGTCGGCGGGGCGCATCACCTCGAGGATGTGATCGACTGGGGCTGGTTCGGCGGGCTCAACCGTCTGCTCGGGGAGTGGATGATCTGGCTCTTGCGGGTCTTCTACAACCTGACGGGCATCTGGGGCGTGGCGATCATCTTGCTGACGGTGGTGGTCAAGGTTCTGACCTTGCCGCTGACCTTCAAGCAGATGCGCTCGATGAAGAAGATGCGGGAGATCCAGCCCGAGCTGGAGGAGCTGAAGAAGAAGTACGCGGACGACAAGGTCCGGCAGGCGCAGGAGATGCAGGCGCTCTTCCAGCGGTCGGGGGTCAACCCGCTCGCGGGCTGCCTGCCGATGCTGATCCAGCTGCCGATCTGGATCGCGCTCTACGCGACCCTCAACACGGCCGTCGAGCTCTACCGCGTGTCCTTCCTCTGGCTGCCGGACCTCACCCAGCAGGACCCCTACTACATCTTGCCGCTGGCGATGGGGGCCCTGATGTACGTGCAGATGAAGGCGACGCCGTCGGGCGTCGACAACGAGCAGGCGCGGATGATGGCGTGGATGATGCCGACCATCTTCACGGTCATGATGCTCTTCCTGCCCTCCGGCCTCGGGGTGTACATCTTCGCCAACGTCCTTCTGTCGCTCATCCAGACCTTCATCCAGGTCCGGCCGGCGGCGCAGGCGGCGGCCAAGTCTTAGGAGCGCGAAGCAAATGGCTGAACCCAACGTGAGCGACGAGAACCTCAGCGCCGACGAGCGCTACGCCAAGGCAGTCCCCGTCGTCCGCTCGTTCCTCGAGTCGGTGCTGGGCCTACTCGGCGTCGAGGTCGAGGTCGACATTGACGTCGAAGAGGACGGGCTTCACTGCGACCTCAACACGAGCGAGGAGGACGGCGGCCTGCTCATCGGTCGCCACGGCGCGACCCTTGACGCGCTGCAGTACCTCACCTTGCGTGTGCTCCAGGCCGAGGGCTTCGAGCGGATGCGGATCACCCTCGACGTCGGCGGCTACCGCATGCGGCGCGAGAAGAACCTCCGCGAGCTCGCGCACGGTGTCGGACAGAAGGTGCTCTCCTCCGGGAAGCCCTACCACTTCGACCCGATGAGCGCGATGGAGCGACGCGTCGTTCACCTCGCGCTGATGGAGGTGACCGGACTTCGCACGGAGTCTGAGGGCGAGGGCCGGTTCCGACACGTGGTCGTGTTCCCGGCTCGTGACGGCGATCCGCCGCGCCGTCCGGTGGACGACGCCCGGGCGTGACCGGGTTCTCGTCGACGATCGTCGGCGTCGCGACCGGGACTCCGGATGGCGGCGTGGCGATCGTTCGGCTCAGCGGTCCGCGAGCGCGAGCGATCGGCGACGAGCTGGTGGGATCGCTGCCGCCAGCCCGCCACCTCGTGCGGAGGCGGTTGCCCGGCGGCGAGGACGCGCTCGTCGTGTGGATGCCCGGTCCGCGTTCCTTCACGGGTGAGGACGTTTTGGAACTCCACGTGCACGGTGGGGCCCGCAACGTGCGTGACGTGGTGGACGCGGTGCTACGGGCGGGTGCGATCGCCGCCGGGCCGGGCGAGTTCTCGCGGCGGGCCTTTGAGACCGGGCGCGTGAGCCTCGACCAGGCGGAGGGGATCGCCGCTCTTGTTGCGGCGAAGACCCACGCCGGAGTCGAGCAGGCGCGACGCCTGATCGCCGGCGATCTCGGGCGAGAGATCGACGCGGTGCGACTCGGGCTGGGGGAGCTCCGGGCGGAGATCGAAGCGAACCTCGATTTTCCCGAGGACGTGGCGACCGGAGATCGCGTGCGGTGGCGGGAGGAACTGGGGGGGCTCGAGCGCGAGGTCGGCTCGTGGCTCCGTCGCTTCGAGTCCGGGCGTCGGTCGCGCGAGCGTGCGCGGGTCGTGCTTGCGGGGCCGGTCAACGCAGGGAAGAGCTCCCTCTTCAACGCGTTGCTGGGGCGTTCGCGCGCGCTGGTGTCTCCTGTCCCAGGCACGACGCGCGACTATCTCGAGGCGGAGGTCAACGTGGGCGAGCACGAGGTGGTCCTCGTTGACACGGCGGGGCTGCGCGAGGGGATCGAGGACCTCGTCGAGCGCGCCGGGGTCGAGCGGAGCCTCGAGCAACGCCAGGGAGCCGACCTCATCGTCTGGGTCGAGGCCGCGGACGCGGAGCCGACGGGGGAGGCGCGGGGTGACGTGCTGGTGGAGAACAAGCGCGACCGCGGCCAGCGGCGAGACTGGCTCGGGGTGTCGGCCGTGACCGGAGAAGGGCTGGAGGCGCTCCGTGAGGCGATAAGCCGGGGCCTGGGCGGAAGTGACGCGCCGTGGATCGGACTCGCGCGCCACCGGGACCGCGCGAGCGAGGCGCATCAGGCGCTGGTGGAGGCGGGAGACGCTCTCCTGGAAGGACCTCTGGAAGTGATCGCGTTCCAGCTCAGCGTCGCGGAGCGGAGCCTCGCGGAGATCACCGGCCGGCATTCGATGGGCCCCATAGGCGCTGAGGTGCTCGAGCGGATCTTCTCTCAGTTCTGCATCGGGAAGTAGTCAGAGCAGGGAGCGTAGGGCTGCCGCGAGGGCTTCGATCTCCTCGAGGGTGTGCGACGCGGAGATGGTGATCCGGAGACGGGCGGTGTCGGGAGGGACGGTGGGAGGACGGATCGCTTGCACGTGGAAACCGCGTTCGTGCAGCGCACGGCTGAGCGCGGTCGCCCGCGAGTTTGCGCCGACGATGATCGGGAAGATGGGGGAGACGGGCGGCTGGGCGCCGATGAGCTCCGCGAAACGGCGGGCGTTGGTCCACAGGGCGGTTCGCCGAGTCGCGCCTTCGGGCCCCTTGAGGAGGTCGATCGCGCGAAGGACGAGTTGCGCGAGGTTGCGCGCGATGCCCGTGCTGAAGACGAAGCTGCGGGCGCGGGTACGGATCCACGCGCACACGGTCGGGGAACTGGCGACGAAGGCCCCCGCGAGTCCGAAGGCTTTGCCCAGACCACCCATGAGCAGGGTTGGAGAGAAGTGGTGGTGGGACGAGAAGCCGGCGCCGCCCTCGAAGAGGCCGAGACTGTGGGCCTCATCGTGGTAGACGAGTCCTCCCTGGGCCAGTAATGTCTTAAAAGCCTCGGGGTCGGCGCTGTCTCCGTCCATGGAGAAGATCGACTCCGAGATCCACCAGGTTGGGCCCTCGGGCGGGGGAGGTGCGTTCCGGTGGGGGAGGATCGTGGGGCGGGCACGGGCAAGACGCAGTCCGTCGATCAGGCTCGCGTGGTTGAGCTCGTCGCTGAAGACCTCGTCGCCAGGTTCGATGAGCGCGGGCAAGACCCCGACGTTGAGCTGGAATCCGCTGGGAAAGAGCACGGCGTCGGGCATCCCCACGAGCGTGGCCAGCGCCTGTTCCGCGAGACGGTGTTCGGGGTGGTCGCCTGCGACGAGACGGGACGCCGTGGAGCCAGGAGTGCCGCTGGATTGGAAGGACGGGTGGTCCGCGAATCCGAGATAGTCATTGCTGCAAAATCCCGTCACCCAGCGGCCGTCGAGCTCGTAGCGGGCCCCACGGCGGCGACCGATCGCCGGGAGCGCACGCGCGAGACCTTCGAGCATGAGCGCCTCGAGTTTGGCTTGTAGGCGTTGTTGGAGGAGATCGCGCATCGCTTGACAGGAGATGGGTTGTTTCTTACTTCCGGTGGGTGCCGATCGGCAACGCGCAGGAGCGCGCGCGCGC
>CAZMML010000034.1:0-12336 GCA_964567335.1 uncultured Nannocystis sp.
GGCGACGAGCCCGGCGCGCGCGCCCTCCTGCGGGACGAGTGCGGCCTCGGCGACGCCGGCGTCGACCAGGCGCTGCTCTACATCCGCGAGGGCGCGCAGGCCCTCGGCGCCGTGCCGACCCAGCGCCGCCTCGTCGCCGAGCGCTTCTTCGACGAGTCCGGCGGCATGCAGCTCATCATCCACGCCCCCTTCGGCGCCCGGATCAACCGCGCCTTCGGCCTCGGCCTGCGCAAGAAGTTCTGCCGCAGCTTCGACTTCGAGCTGCAGGCCGCCGCGACCGACGACGCCGTGCTGCTCTCGCTCGGCCCGCAGCACTCCTTCCCGCTCGAGGCGATCTTCCGCTTCCTCCACGCGCCCGCGGTCGAGCCGACGCTGATCCAGGCCGCGCTGCAGTCGCCGATGTGGGAGACCCGCTGGCGCTGGAACGCGACCCGCTCGCTCGCCGTCCTGCGCAGCCAGGGCGGACGTCGCACCCCGCCGCCGATCCTCCGCATGCGCGCCGCGGACCTGCTCGCCGCCGTCTTCCCGGCCCAGGCCGGCTGCCAGGACAACCACGGCGGCCAGGAGCTCGAGCCGCCCGACCACCCGCTCGTCCGCGAGACCCTGCGCGACTGCCTGCAGGAGGTCATGGACGCCGAGGGCCTGAGGGACCTCCTGAACCGCCTCCACGGCGGCGAGATCGAGGCCCTCGCCCGCGACACCGTCGCCGCCTCCCCCTTCTCCCACGGGATCCTCGCCGCCAACCCCTTCGCCTTCCTCGACGACGCCCCGCTCGAGGAGCGCTGGGCCCGGCAGGTCAAGACCGCCAGGCCCGGCGAGCTCGAGCTCCGCGGCGGTGACCTCCGCGCCCTCGACCCCGACGCCGTCGCCAGCGTCAGCGCCGCCGCCGCCGTCGACGCCGAGCCGCCGCGCGACCCCGACGAGCTCCACGACCGCCTCTGCGCCCCCCTCCTCCTCTCGCCGCGGCCGGCCTGGGCGCCCCACTTCGACGCCCTCGTCCGCGCCGGGCGGGCGACCCTCGTCCGCCGCGGCGACGACGACCCCGGCGTGTGGACCGCGAGCGAGGCGCTGCCGCTGGTCCGCGCCCTCTGGCCGGGCGCCCGCTGCCAGCCCGCGGTGCTCCTGCCCGCCGCGCTCGCGCACGAGGTCGACCCCGAGGACGCCGCCGTGCAGCTCGTGCGGGCCTTCACGCAGGTCAGCGGCCCGCGCTCCGCCGCCGCGATCGCCGCCGAGCTGCGCCTCCCCGAGCTCGACGTCGAGGCCGCGCTCGCCCGCCTCGAGCGCGACGGCCTCGTCCTCCAGGGGACCTTCGGACCTGGCCCCGAGGTCATGTGGTGCGAGCGCCGGATCTTGCGCCGGATCCACCGCCTCACCCTCGGCCGCCTGCGCGAGGAGATCCGACCGGTCTCCCCCGCCGAGCTCATGCGCTTCCTCCTCCGCTGGCAGCACGTCCAGCCCGGCTCGCAGCTCCACGGCGCCGAGGGCCTCGCCCGCGTCGCCGAACAGCTCGAGGGCCTCGAGCTCCCCGCCCAGGCGTGGGAGTCCGAGGTCCTCCCGCGCCGCCTGGCCGCCTACGACCCGACCTGGCTCGACAGCCTCTGCCTCTCCGGCGAGCTCGCGTGGGGCCGCCTCTCGCCGCTCCCCGCCGAGGGCCTCGGCCCCGGCGAGCTCCCGCGCGGCGCCGGCCAGGCCGCGCTCTTCCTGCGCGAGCACGCCTCCTGGCTCGTCGCGCCCGCGCCTGCGCCCGCCTGCGAGTGGCCGCACCTCTCCCCGCTCGCGCGCGAGGTCGCCGCCCTCCTCGCCCGCGGCGCCGCCTTCGCCGCCGACCTCCGGACCACCCTCGCCGCCAGCGCCCACGCCCTCGAGGAGGCGCTGTGGGAGCTCGCGCGCAGCGGCGCGATCACCAGCGACGGCTTCGCCGGCCTGCGCGCGCTCTGCAGCGGCGGCACCCCGAGCGGCCGCGCCCCGCGCGGTCGCTGGTCGCTCCTCACCCGCGACCACGCGCCCCCGCCCGATCCCTTCGGCGACGGCAGCCCCGTCCTGCACGCCCGCCTCTACCTGCGCCGCTACGGCATCGTCGCCCGCGCCCTGCTCACGCGCGAGGCGGGCGCCCCGCCCTGGCGCGCCCTCCTCGACGTCTTCCGCCGCCTCGAGGCGCGCGGCGAGATCCGCGGCGGCCGCTTCGTGGCCGGCCTCCAGGGCGAGCAGTTCGGCCTGCCCGAGGCCGTCGAGGCGCTGCGCGCCCTCCCGAAGGCCAGCGGCGAGGAGGTCGAGATCGCCGCGACCGACCCGCTCAACCTGGTCGGGATCCTCACCCCCGGCCCGCGGATCCCCGCCCTGCGCGGGCACCTCGTCCGCTACCGCGACGGCGCCCCCCTCGAGGCCGCCCGCGCCCTCGCCTCGTAGCGAGCGAGCGAGCGTCTCTGGCCGCAGGCTAGGGGAACGGATCGACGAGCAGCTTCTCGCGCACGGGAGAGGAGCAACCCGTGCCGCCGAGGCCGCCGCAGAAGTCCTGCTCGGCCCAGGCGTCGTCGCCAGGGAAGCCGATCGCGCTGAGGTCCGTCAGGCGCGGCGCGGCCTCTTCGCCCGCGTTGGCGATCTCGGGGAGGCGCTCGTAGACCGCGGGATCGGGGACCCCGTCGGGGCCACAGTCCTCGTCGAAGCACGGGATCACGGAGATCCCCTCGCAGATCGGGACCGACGCGTAGGTCGCGTGCTTGTCAGCCGAAGGGAACACGACCCAGCGCGGATCGGCGGTGTCGGGATCGACGGTGAACACGAGCTCGGTCAGGGCGCCTTCGTCGAACACGCGGCCGTGATCGCTCGTCGTGCCCTCGTGCGCGGCGGTGTAGGCGCGCACGACGACGGCGCCGCCCGGGCCGCGCTCGGGGTCAGGGCGCAGGTCGAGCGCGACGCGCTCGGAGTCGCCGTTGTGCCCGGTGAAGCCGCCGCAGCTCCCGTAGTCGCGGCTGTAGCCGAGCATGATGAAGAGGCGCACGCGATCGCCAGCCGGAGCGACGCGGCCGACGTCGGCGAGCACCGCGTCCGCGTCGTCCACCAGCGACTCGTCCTCGTCGAGGCGGCGCAGCGGATGGAGCAGCGCGAGCGCGAGGTCCTCCCACGCGTCGGTGAGGCCGTCGAGGTCGACGTCTTCGCAGGGCGCCCCGGGCACGCGCTGGCAGGCCGCGAGCTCGCGCGGGAGGTTGCAGACGAGCGCGAGCTGCTGCGGGCCCGCGAACTCGGTGTGGCAGTCGAGCGTGAAGGGCTCCGGCGGCGCCGTGGTGCCCGTGACCTCGGTGGTGCCGTCGGTGGTCGTCGTCGCGGTGCTGGCGGTGCTGGTGGTCGTGGGATCGTCGAGGGTCGTGGTGCTCGATGTCCCCGCGCCGGTGGAGCTCCCGTCGGCCGTCGAGGTCTGCGCGGTGGAGTCGCTCGTGCCCGCCGCGGGCTCGCCGCAGGCGGCGTTGGCGAGGACGAGGACGAGGAGGTGCGCGCGCGAGGCCCGGAGCATGGGCCCATGGTAACGCGCCGCGTCGTTGCGGTTCACCTCCGCTGCGCACTAAAGACAGTACGCCACCTGACGCCCCGCCAGCGTCGCGGTCGCGCAGTCCGAGTAGCCGTGCGCACGGCAGTCGACCGACGCCGGCTGGTCCCACCCGCAGTAGCCGATCACCCCGCCCGCGCAGGTCTCGTCGTCCGCCAGGCTGCACGCCCCGCCGACGAAGCCGCAGGACGCCGCCCCCGCGAACTGCCCGCCGGTGACGAACCCGCAGCTCTGCCCCGCGGGCTCGAGCGCGGCGCAGTCGCGGCGGGCGAGCGCCCCGCCGGCGCAGGTCTCGAGCGTGTCTCCCTCGCAGCGCTGCGAGAAGAAGTCGCACGTCGCCCCCGTGCCGACGCAGGCGGTCGCGCCGCGCATCGGATCGTAGCCGCAGGTCTCGCCCGCGATCGAGTAGACCTCCTCGCCCTGCTTACCGGACACCGTCACGAAGTTGTACTGCTCGCGGCAGTCGATCTCGGTCCAGAAGCCGGCGGGGTTGCACTCGCGCAGCAGATCGGCGTCGGCGTCGTCGCAGGCGGCCTCGTCGACCCCGAAGGCGCAGCGCTCCGCGCCGCAGCCGGCCCAGATGTCCTGCCCACACTCGAGACCGGCCGCCGCGCAGTCCATCGCCGCGATCGGCGCCCCGAGCGCGTCGCAGAACACCCACTCGTCGCCCGCGCAGAACTCCGTCCCCGGGGCCGCCGCGCACGCCGCCGCGTGGGGCTCCGCCGCGGGCGTACAGGCGCGGACCGCCGCGCAGTCGCCCGCCGCGGCGAGCTTGCACGCGAAGGCGGCGTACTCGAGGCGCGCCGGTCCGACCGTCGCCCACTGCCAGGGCCCATCGAGCACGTGCGCGAGGCAGGCCTGGACTCCGAGGGGCGCACCCTCCTCGGCCTCGCACGCGCTCACCTGCAGACAGGCCTCGAGCCACGCGGGGAGCGGCTCCCCCGAAGTACCCGACGTACCCGACGTGCCCGACGTGCCCGACGCGCCCGACGACTCCGTGGTGTCAGAGGAGCCGGGTCCCGCGCAGGCCGCGGACACCAGGATCGAAGCGAGGAAGATCTGCAGGGCCCGATTCATCGCGCGCGAACTATGCGGCACGCGCGGCGGCCCGGCAAGGCGGACCACCTCCCCGGGCGTCTGGCGCTACCACGCCCTGTTCGGCGACGGCGTCCTCGTGCTCGAGGTCCGGCGCGCGAACCGACGGACGATCGTCGCCGGTCGGACCTACGACCTCTCGCGCGAGCCGCCGGAGCTCCTCGCCTTCCTCGATCTCCACGGCGCGTGGACGGAGCTGGCGCACGCCTCCGCGCCTCCGCGCGGGAAGGCGGTCCTCGCGCTCGCCGACGAGAGCGCCTTCTTCGCCGACGAGCGCCCCCGCAGCGACTACGCGTGTCGCTGCGAGAACCGCGAGCCTCACCTCCTCCGCCGGACCTGACCCTCCGCGACCGCGCCGGGGAGGGCGCGACGGCGCCGCCTCGCGCTCCGCCAGCCAGCGCTCGGCCGAAGCGACGTCGTCGGTCGCGCCGAGCTCGCGGAACTCATCACGGGCCCTCCGCGCCAGCTCGAGGGCCCGCGAGCCACGGGCGCCGACCGCGACGAGGGCCCTGGCCAGGTCGAGCCGGGCCCTCGCCGCGGCACGCGAGGGTCCGGCGGCTCCAAGGACCGCGAGCCCGCGCTCGAGCGTCTCGACCGCGTCCTTGAACCTGCCCTCCGCGAGCTCGAGCCGGCCGATGAGCACCTCGGTGAGCCCGACATCGGGGTGCTCCGGACCGAGCGCGGCGATCTGAACGCCCAGCGCCCGCTGGCGCAGGGCCCGCGCCGGCTCGAGCGCGCCGGCGGCCTCCCGCGCGTCCGCCAGGTTGCTCAGGCTCTCAGCGACGTCGAGGTGCTGCGGACCGAGCGCGCGCTCTCGAAGCGACAGCGCGCGCTCATGCCGGGCTTGCGCCGCGCCAACGTCCCCGAGCGCCAGCAGGATGTTGCCCAGGCTGTTGAGGCTCCTGGCGACGTCGAGGTGGCCGGGTCCCAAGGCCCGCTCGTAGATCTCGAGCGCCTGCTCGTTGGTCGCGCGTGCCGGCCCGAAATCGCCGCTCCGGAAGTGGATGTGGGCGAGGTTGAGGAGGCTCGCCGCGACGCTGGGGTGCTCGGGCCCGAGGGCACGGGTCCAGATCGAGAGCGCCCGCTCGTGGGTCGCGCGCGCGCCCGCGAGGTCGCCCTGCGCCGACAACATCAGGGCCGCGCTGTCGAGGCTCGCCGCCACGTCCGGGTGGTCGGGGCCGAGGGCGCGCTCCCACAGCGCCGCCGCGCGAGCACTCGTGTCCCGCGCCTCCTCGAGACGCCCGGCGTCGAAGTGGGCGATGGCCAGGTTGTTGAGGCGACCGGCCTCCCACAGGCCGACCGGATCTCCGCTGTTGCTCACGGCCTGGGCGGCGTGGCGCGCCCAATTGATGCGCTCCACCGGTCGTTCGCGCCGCGACTCCCCGCCGACCGAGTCGATCAGATCGGTCGCCGCCCGCGCCGCGGCCTCCCAGGCGCCCACGCGCACCGCCTCGAAGTAGGCCTCCGTGCTGGCAGCCTCGGCGGCCCCGTAGTCGCGCAGCTTCCCGAGCAGGTCGCCCTGGCGCGCCAGCGCGGCCGCCCGCGCTTGCGGCCACTCGGGCAGGTCCTGCGCCCGCGTGAGCGCCTCCTTCGCGGCCACCAGCGCCGCGTCTCTGTCCCCCGTGACCTCGAGCGAGTGAGCCCGCGACAACAACCCGCGCACCTGCTCGAGCGCGTCGCTCCCCTGCGGAGGAGCCCCGGGCATGCGGCGGAGGAATTCGCGGTCCGTGCAGCGGTCGGCCGATCGGAGGCTCGCGGCGGCCGTCACCGACTTGAGGATCGTCGTGGGGGTCCCCCGGGTGAGCTCGGCCACCAGCGCCTGGAGGTCCGCCCGCTGCTCCTCGAGGCACCCGAGCGAGCGGGCGAAGGTGTCCTCGTCCCAGCTCGCGCGGACCGAGTCGTTGAGGCACGCCTCGGTCCGCGCCCGCGACCACGAGGCCGCCTGTTGATCGAGCCGGGGCACGACCAAGTTCGCCGCCGATTCCCCGTAGGTGACCGCTGCCGCGGCGAAGGCCTCGCGCAGCGCTCGGCGCCCGTCGGCGCCCCACACGGACTCGATCTCCGCCCCGCTCGCGGCGCACGCCTCGCCGCGCAGCCCGAGGTCTCGCCGACGCCAGCCCTCCACGCCGCCCGCGACCGCCACAAACCCGGCCAGCCCGAGCAAGGCCGCCCCGGCCCGCCCGCGCCGGCGCCCGCGCTCGATGGCCGTGAGCAGGTCCGTCATCGACGGCCAGCGCCGCGCGGGCGACACCGAGAGGCCGCGCTCCAACACCTGCCGGAGCCACCGCGGGACCGGTCGCCCGCTCGGCGGCGCCTGGACGCGCCCGGCGAGCACCGAGGCGGAGAGGGCGGCCATGTGGTCGCCCGCGAAGGGCCGCGAGCCGTAGAGCGTCTCCCAGGCCATCACGCACCACCCGAATTGATCCGACGCGGCCTCGGCCTCGCGCCCCTCCCACTGCTCCGGTGCCATGTACGCGGGCGTGCCCCGGACGGCTCCGGCCGCGGTCAGACGCAGCACGGCGCTCAGGCTCGTGGCGCCCGCGTCGCTCCCGGTTGAGAGGGCCTCGACCGACGCGCCGCGGCCCTGCGCGAGCCCGAAGTCCATCACTCGCACCCGCCCCCCGCGATCGATCATCACGTTCTCGGGCTTGATGTCGCGGTGAACGAGCCCCGCCGCGTGCGCCGCGGCCACCCCGCGGGCCGTGTCGAGCAGCACCGGGAGCACCTCGGACCAGTGGCGCCTGCGCTCGCGGCGCCACGCGTCGAGGGTCTGGCCCGCCACAAACTCCATCGCGATCCACACGCCGTCCTGGACGGTCCCGACGTCATGGACCGCCACGACGTTCGGGTGCGAGAGCCGCGCCAACGCCTGCGCCTCTCGCAGCAGCCGCGCGCGTGACACGACGTCCGCGCTGCCGTCCACGCGCGGGTGGAGGAGCCTGAGCGCGACCTTGCGGTCGAGCTCCGGATCGTGCGCCGCGTACACCCCCCCCGTCGCGCCCGCGCCGAGCCGCCCGAGCAACAAGAAGCGGCCGACGGACGTCCCCGCGGGGAGGTCCGTCGTCGAGGCCGGGCTCTCGCCGTCGCGGATGGTCGCGGCGAGAGTCCCTGCGAGATCCATGCACAATCATAGGCGCCGATCGTCTGTCACCCGGAGGGCGCTCGCTGTGAGCTTCGAAGGCGGTGCGCCCTGTGGACGTCGCGCAGCCGGCGCCAGCCTCCCGCGACCCACACCTTGCGGCGACGCCGCGACGCGCCGAAGATCCGACCCGATGTTCGCTCCGGGCGGATCCGGCCTCCTCGCCGCGCTCCTCTTCGCGCGCCCCCCCGCGCCTCATGACGCCGCCCCGCTCCGCGTCACCTGCGAGGGCCCGCCCGCGCCCGAGCCCTACGCCCGCTCCGTCGCGCTCTTCTGCGCCGAGCGCGAGCGCCTGGGTGTCCCCGGGGCCAGCCTCGCGCTCGCCGAGCGCGGCGCCCTCACGCTCCTCGTCACCGCGGGCGACGCCTGCCGCGACGGCGCTCCTGTCCTTCCGGACACTCCATTCCGGATCGGCTCCGTCACCAAGATCCTCACCGCCGCCCTCGCCCTCCGCCACGTCGACGAGGGCCGGCTCGCGCTCGACGCTCCTCTCGCCGATCTCCTCCCCGAGCTCGCGGCCGGCGTCGACGATCGCGCGCGCCAGATCTCCCTGCGCCACCTCTTGACCCACACCTCGGGCCTGCCCGACCTCGACGCGAGCGCCCTCGGTCCCGGCGACGCCTGGCTTTCGGAGCTCGGCGAGCGCCCGCTCCTCGCCGGTCCCGGCCGCCTGTGGAGCTACGCGAACGTCGGCTACGCGCTCGTCGGGCTCGCCCTGGGGCGCCTCACCGGCGAACCCTACGCCGCCCAACTCGCGCGGCTCCTGGACACCTCGGCCCTCACCGTCGACCTCGACGAGGCCCTCCGGCGCTCCCCCGCGTGCGGTCACCTCGGCCCCGCGGATCCCCCGCTCGACCTCCGCGCGGACCTCGAGCTCGGCGCCGCCGGGGCCCTGTGGACGATCCCCGCGGGCGGCGCGGTCGCCTCACCCGCCGCGCTCGTCGAGCTCGTACTCCGGCTCTTCGACCCGCTGCGCTCCACCCTCTCCGCCCCCGCGATCGCCGAGCTTCTCGCCGCGGACACCCCGACCCACGAACGACTCGGCGAGGCCTACGGGCTCGGCGTCCGCCGGGTCGCGCTCGCGCGCGGCGGCCCGCTCTTCGCCCACGCGGGCGCCACCGGCGACTTCGCGGCCGACCTTTACTTCGCCCCCGACCGCGGCTTCGCCCTCGCCGTCGTCGGCAACCGCGGCACCCCGCTCCGCGCCAGCGCCCTCGCCGCGCTCCACGACCTCCTCGGCCTTGACCTCGCGAAGCCCGCCCCGCCCGCGCCCCTGCAGCGCTACCTCGGCGCCTACCACGACCCAGCGCTCGGCACCCTCCGCGTCGAACTCCAGGGCGACGCGCTCGCCCTCTGGTCTCCCGAGCTCGGCCTCCTCGCCCCGCTGCGACACCTCGGGGATCACCGCTTTCACCACGACGGCCGCGACGTGCTCTTCATCTTCCTCGACCAATTCAGCGGCGACCGCCCCGCCACCTACCTCCGGCTCCGCACCGAAGATCGCGCGGTGTACCTCGCGGAGCGGAGCGTCCCTTGACCACTCACGGGACGACCGCGTCGCTGCGCCACTCGTCGCTCGCGCGAGATCCCTCGTCACCGCCACCTGCGCCTCCGCCACGGAGCTCGTTTCAAGCGCCGCGCCCTTCTCGTGGCCCCTGCGCTTGATTCCGAGCGCCACCCACGCTGCATTCTCATCGCCTGGAGCGAGCACGCCGCCCCACGCCGGAGATCTCCGCGCGCCCTCGCCGCCCCGGCGCGGACTTCATCTGCGACTGGCTCAGAATTACGCCCCTTGCTAGCCTCACGAGCGTGACGCGCCGCCGGTCCACCCCCACCGCGTTCGCCCTCGCAGCGACCCTCCTCGCCTCCGCTGCCTCGGCCGCGCCCTCGCCTGGCGCGCCGCCCGCGACGCCGCCCGCGGCCGCTCCCAAGACCGCCCGACCGAAGGCCCTCACGCCGACGCCTGCGAAGACGCCCGACCCCGCGAAGGCGCCCGACACCGCGACCACGCAGAAGCCTGCCGAGCCCGCCACCGCCGGCGCCGCCCCCACGGGCGGGCTCCTGGGGGAGGACACCGCGACCTCCGCCCGCACCTCCGATCTCTACGGTGACCGCCTCGACGGGATCGAGGCCGAGGTCAGCGCCCTCAAGGACAAGATCTTCCGCAGCAAGGCGAGGCTCGCGGTCCTCCGCGACACCGTCATGGTCGGCGTCGCCGCCGGCAGCCGCGTCGTCCTCGCCCACCGCAACCTGATGGGCGTCGGCTTCCGCCTCGTGCGGATCGTCTACACCCTCGACGGCGCCCAGATCTTCGCCCGCGTCGACGACTCCGGCGCCCTCGACGCGGAGGACGAGCTCCTCATCTTCGACGGCGTCCTCCCCCCTGGCCCGCACGAGATCCGCGTCGAGCTCACCTACCAGGGCCAGGGCTACGGCGTCTTCAGCTACCTCCGCGGCTACACCTTCAAGTCCGCCCACCCGCACAGCTTCGTCGTCAGCGAGGGCGGCCAGTTCAAGCTCGTCAGCAAGGGCTTCGAGCGCGGCAACTTCACCACCGAGATGAAGGACCGCCCCGCCGTCGAGTTCCAGGTCATCGGCCTCGAGGGCGCCGGCGACCCGGCCGCCGCGCCCCCGGCCGCCAGCAAGTAGGCCGATGCCACGCACCCCCCTCCCGCTGGCCCTCGCCGCCCTCCTCTCCGCCCTCCCCGGCGCGGCCTGGGCTTCGGGCCATGCCCCTCTCACCCTGTCCCCGGCGACCCTCGTCCTCGCCGCCCCCCCGAGCGCCGCCGCCCCCGTCGCCCGCGCGCCCGCGGCCGCACCCGCTTCGGTCGCCGCCCCCGAGCGCCTCCTCGGCGACGTCCAGGAGGTCCTCAAGGCCGCCGAGCAGGTCCCGATCGAGCCCGCCGCGCGCAGCGACGCCGAGCTCGCCGAGCGCCTCGTCGCTGGTCAGGTCCTCCTCGAGGCCGGCGACGGCGAGGGCGCCGCGGTCATCTTCCTCGACCTCCTCGAGAGCGCGCCGAGCTCCCCCGCCGCCGGTCAGGCCCGCTACTACCTCGGCGAGGCGCTGCTCCTCCTCGGCATGCACCGCTGGGCCGGCGAGTGCTTCTCCCTCACCCTCGCCGACGCCGGGCTCGAGGCGCGCCGCTTCCACCAGCGCGCCGTCGCCCGCCTGCTCGGGCTCGCCGCCCCCGCGCGCCCCCGCGGTCACGCGCGGCGCCCCGGCCCCTCCGTGATGCCTGAGCTGCGCGCGCGCCTCCAGGCCGCCGGCGTCGCCGCGGACGCCGCGCCGGCCGCGACCCTGGGCGCAGCGGACGTCTCGCGCCTGCGCGGCTGGGTCCTCTCCGTCGCCGAAGGCCAGCGGATCCCCGAGCTCCGCTACGCCTGGGGCCGCTTCCTCTTCCTCAGCCGCGAGTACGAGGCCGCCCTCGCCGAGCTCGACGCCCTCTCCCCGCCGGACATGCCCCTCGGGACATCCGACCGCGCCTGGAAGATCCGCCTGCGCGCCAACTACGTCGCCGGCGCCGCCCTCGCCGCCCTCGGCCGCGTCGACGACGCCCTGGTCCGCTTCGACCGGATCGCCGGCACCCGCTCGCTCCCCGGCGCCGCCGAGCAGGAGATCCGCGACCTCGCGTGGATGGCCCGCGCCCGCGTCCTCCACGACCGCGGCGACTTCGAAGGCGCCCTGCGCGGCTACCAGGCGATCGGCCGCGCCTCCCCGCTCTACGCCTCCGCCCTCTACGAGACCGCCTGGACCCTCCTCCACGCCGACCGCCACGACGCCGCCCTCGCCGCCCTCGAGCAGCTCCTCCGCGACGTCCCGCAGGGCCTCACCGCCGCCGAGGCCAAGGCCCTGCGCGGCAAGCTCCAGATCCGCCGCCGCGACTGGAAGGCCGCCGAGCAGGAGTTCACCGCCCTGCGCGCCGACTACGAGCGCCAGTACCGGGCCCTCGCCCCCGCCCTCGCCGTCCAGAGCGACGCCCTCAGCTACACCGCCGCGCTCGTCCGCTCCGACCCCCGCGCCTTCAGCCTCGACGCCCTCGTCCCCCGCGCCGCGATCCCGCTCGCCCGCAACCTCCCGCGCGGCGTCCAGGCCGAGCGCCTCGCCCGCGAGGCCGGCGAGGTCGACCACATGCTGCGCGAGACCCTCGCCCTCCTCGAGCGCATGGAGATCGCCGCCGCCTCCCCCGAGCGCGCCCTCCTCTTCACCGACCTCGGCGCCCACTGGCGCGCCCTCGACGCCGCCGCCCGCGACCTCGGCGAGGCCGGCGAGGCCCTCCTCGCCGCCGCCGGCCAGGCGCCGAGCGCCTCCCGCGACGACCTCCGGCGCCAGATCGACATCCTCTTCAGCCGCCCCTCCAAGCAGGTCCGCCGCCTCGCCGACCTCGGCGACCAGGTCCACGCCGCCCAGCTCGAGGCCTCCATCGTCCGCTCCCGGGTCCTCGGCCTCGAGCACGCCCACCGCGAGTCGGGCAAGCGCGGCGGCGCCGACCCATTCTTCGCCGCCGGCGCCGCGGCCCGCGACGAGCTCGGCTCCCTCGAGCGCTCCACCCTCGACCTCCAG
>CAZMML010000035.1:0-12238 GCA_964567335.1 uncultured Nannocystis sp.
CTTGCTCGTGCGCTGGCTCGACGCCCATCCCCAGCCGCTCGGCGCCCGCGCGCTCGACGTCGGCTGCGGCGCCGGCGACGACGGCGCCGAGCTGGCGCGCCGCGGGCTGCGGGTGCTCGGCTGCGACGTCGCGCCGACCGCGGTCGCCGTGGCGCGTCAGCGCTTCCCCGACCTGTCCTGGGAGACCGCGGACATCCTGGCGCCGCCTTCGGACTGGCTCGGGCGCTTCGATCTCGTCGTCGAGATCTACACCTTACAGGTCCTGCCCCCGCCCGAGCGCGCCGTCGCGGCGCGGGCGATCGCCGCCTGCGTCGCGCCCGGCGGGACCCTCGTGGTGATCGCCCGCGCCCGCGAGCCTGACGAGCCCGCGGGGGAGATGCCGTGGCCCTTGCTCCGCCGCGAGGTCGAGGCGATCGCGGGCGACGGGCTGCACCTGGCCGAGCTCGACGACCTGCTCGACGACGAGGACCCGCCGGTGCGTCGCTTCGTCGCCACCTTCCGGCGCGGCGGTTGATTCTCCGCGCGGCCGCGGCTAGCGTGGGACCCCGCATGGCCGACGATCCCTCGCTCAAGCGCGCCGTCTATCGGCACTGGAACGACGCGCCCTGCGGCACGAGGGAGATCCCCGTCGAGGATCGGCGCCGCTTCTTCGCCGACCTGGAGCGCGAGCGCTACGAGCTCGAGCCCTACATCCGCGACTTCGCGCGCTTCGAGGAGGGCCGCGCTAGACGCGTGCTCGAGATCGGCGTCGGCGCCGGGACCGACTTCGTGCAGTGGGTCCGCGCGGGCGCCGACGCGACCGGCGTCGACCTCACCGACGCCGGCGTCGCCCTCACGCGCGAGCGGCTCGCGCTGGAGGGCCTCCAGGCGCGAGTCGAGATCGCGGACGCCGAGGCGCTCCCGTTCGCCGACGCCAGCTTCGACCTCGTCTACTCCTATGGAGTGCTGCACCACTCGCCCGACACCCCGCGGGCGATCGCCGAGGTGCGTCGGGTCCTTCGGCCCGGCGGCTGCGCGCGGATCATGATGTACCACCACCCCTCGTGGACGGGTCTCATGCTGTGGGGAGTGCATTGTTTCGCGCGCGGGCAGCCGTGGCGGAGCCCGCGTTGGGCCATGTACCACCACCTCGAGAGCCCCGGCACCAAGGCCTACACCGTCGCGGAGGCGGAGGCGCTCTTCGTCGGCTTCGCGCGCGTCGCGGTCCGCACGCAGCTCTCGCACGGGGACCTCCTCCTGATGCGACCGGCCGCGAAGTACCAGGGGCTGCCGCACCGGATCCTCTGGCGCGTGTACCCACGCCCCCTGATCCGCCGCATGGGCCACGGCCTCGGGAACCTCCTCTTGATCGAGGCCCATCGCTAGCGGGCGACTCGTCGAGACCTCCTTCTATAGGACGTCCTGACGCGGGTCAGTCCCTCGGTTGAGCGCTGCACGAGCGCAGCGGGTCGGTGATCCCGCGGGCCGGCGGCTCACGAGCCGCCCGCTGGCGCCTGGACCTGGTCGAGCTCGACCTTACGGCGCAGCTCCGGAGCTCGCGGGTCGTGGGGCCCGAGCTCGAGGAACTTCTGCGCGTGGTGTCTCGCCTCGTCGCGGGCCCCCGCGTCCCACGTCAGCACCGCCAGGTTGTAGCGGGCGGCCGCGTAGCTGGGCTCGGCTCGCAGCGCCGCGAGGTAGGCCGCGCGGGCCTTGTTGAAGCTCCCACGCCGCTGCGCCACCAGGCCGAGGTTGTACTGCGCGTCGGCGTCGCGCGGGTTCTCCTTCACGAGGCGCTCGAGCGTTGGGGTCGCGGCGTCCCAGTCCTCACGTAGGATCGCCAGCTTCACCGCCAGCAGCTGCGCGTCGCGCCCTGCGCCCGCGGCGAGCGCACGGTCCACCTGTGCAGCTGCCTCGACGAGCCGGCCCGCCGCTTCAAGGTCCAGCGCTCGTCGGTAGTACTCCGCGGCCGGGGTCGTCGGCTCCGCGGCTCGCACGGTCGGCGCGTCCGCAGGCCCCTCGCATCCGCCGAAGGTCGCCACGAAGATCCACGCGCTCCCAAGCCACCACCGCATGACCTACCAGTAGCACCTCGTAGATGCCGCCTCAAGCGCCTGGAGGTCGAGAGGATCGCGTTGACGGCCCGATGGCCGCAAATTACCGTCAGAAAGTTCGCTTGTGGAAGGAAGGGGGAGCTTAGCTATGCACCAAGCCGCACGCACACGCACGTGGTGGGGTCTGGTCGTGTTGATGGTTTCGTTCGTGAATTCTGGGTGTGGTGACGACGTCCCGATCGGGACTGGGACCGGGACCGAGACCGGGAGCAGCTCGGGCTCGACGACGACGACAACGACGGATCCGACGACGACGGGCCCGACGACGACGGGCCCGACGACGACGGACACGACCGCGACGGGCACGGACAGCTCGACGTCGGTCACCACCACCGGCCCGACCACCGGGTCTACTACTGACGCGACGACAGGAACAAGCAGCACGACAGACACGACGACGGGGAACGAGGTGCTCGGCAAGTCTGTGAGCCAGACCGTCAACGGAGGGGCCGTGGCTACCAGCCCGAACTTCCGCATGGTCTTCACGCTCGGACAGCCGACGCAGAACCAGGGCACTTACACATCGACGAGCTTCCGGCTGCAGGGCGGCCTGGTCGGGGCGAACGGGAGTCCTCCATGAACATGTACACCTACAGAACAAAGCAGTGGCTCGCGGGCGCTGCGGTCGCGGCGGCGACCTGGCTCGCGGCCTTCGACGCCAACGCCGCCGTCCCGCAGGTCGTGACCCACCAGGGCCGGCTCTTCGACGCCGGCGGGGTCCCGATCGTCGGCACGCAGGACATCAAGTTCTCGATCTACGACGCCGAGATGGGCGGCAACGAGGTCTGGACCGAGACCTTGACCGTCGACCTCGACGAGGGCTACTTCGCCGCGCGTCTGGGTGAGGTCACGGTCCTCGACGGCGCGGTCTTCGACGGCACGATCCGCTGGCTCGGGATCACCGTCGGCGGCGACCCCGAGATGACGCCCCGCGCCGCGGTCACCAGCGTGCCCTACGCGATGTTCGCGGGCGACGTCACCGGCGTCATCAACCCCGTCAGCATCAACATCCAGGGCTTCGGTCCGGTCGTCGACGCCAACGGGCAATGGGTCGGTGACCCGACCGGCCTCATCGGCCCTGCGGGTCCCGCGGGTCCCGCGGGTCCCGCCGGCCCTGCGGGTCCTGCCGGCGCGACCGGTCCCGCCGGTCCTGCCGGCCCCGCCGGCCCGATGGGCGCGACCGGCCCCGCGGGTCCTGCGGGCGCGACCGGCCCGCAGGGTCCCCAGGGGCTGCAGGGCGCGACGGGCCCGCAGGGCGCGACGGGCCCGCAGGGCGCGACGGGACCCACGGGTCCGACCGGTCCGCAGGGTCCGAGCGGCGTCGTCACCACCGGCAAGTTCTCGGGCGCCGTCGCGGCGATCGCCGCCAACGGCGCGACCTACGTCTTCGCCGGCCCGACCACGACCGTCGCGGTCACGGACACCCAGCGCCTCACCGGCGCGGCGACCGCCTCGTTGACCGGGAGCGCGGCCGGCACCTTCAAGGTCGACCTCTGCTGGAAGAACGGGGCCAACCCGATCCAGAACTTCGGCGGCGCGACCGCGACCAACCACGCGAGCGCCGCGAACCTCCGCGGGCCGATGGCCGCCGCGGGCACCGTGGTCCCCGGCGTCGCCGCGACCCTGACCGTCGGCTTCTGCATCGACACCGACGCCGCGGGGATCCTCGCCAGCGACAACGTCAACGGCTGGATCCAGGTCACCAACTGAGCGTGCTACGCTCGCCCCCTCGGTCCGCCGCATGGGCGCGGGTTCACACCTCTCGACGCCGGTCGCCATCGTGATCGCCAGCGCGGTCGTGGCGACCGGCGTGTACTTCGGCCTGCGGGCTCAGGGGTCAGCACCGGGGGAGACACCGGCGGCTCCGGCTCCGGCTCCGGCTCCGGCTCCGCGTGTCGATCGCGTCCAGGTCGCCGCGCACGCCCTCGCTGCGCTCGCGTACCAGCGGCCGCACCTGTACGCGCGTTGCTACCGACCGGCCGCCGCGGCCGCCGCGACCCCGCCGGTCGTCCACTATCACCTCGACCTGAGCTTCGACGCGAGCGGCGCCCAGGTCATGCGCGGGATCGTCGAGCTCGAGGGCGACCATTCGCCCGCGTTGACCCGCTGCCTCACCGACAACCTCACGCCGCTGCTGATCCCCCCGCCGGGCGCGCCAGCGTCGGTGGAGATCTCGCTCCGTTTCCCGTAGCCCGCCGCCCGGACAGGGCCCAAGATCGGTGCGTGAAGATCACCACCTTCGAGGTCTCCCTCGCGGCGGGCGCGTTGGCCCTCGTCGGGGTTGGGGCGCTGATCCTCCGCGGCTCTGCCCCCGCCGCGCCCGCGGCGCCGACCTCGCGGAGCTCGCCGTACGTCGTCGGGGTCCGGGGCTACGCGTGGGACGGCGCCCGCCGCGAGCCGGGGGGTGATGGTTCGGGACCCTCGGTCGAACCCGGACCTGTCGGGAGCGCGTCCGGGAGTCTCGCCCAACCTCCACCACCGGCGCCGTCCGGGGGCGAGTCCCCCGCGTCCAGCGAGGCCGCCGAGATCCTCGCGCTCCACCCGCAGGTGCGCGCCGAGGTCGGCGCGTCGCTGGAGGCCGCGCGCGTGCAGCTACGAAACGCCTGCTACAAGGGCGCGCCGGTCGCCCTCCGGGTCGAGGTGAGCTTCGACCCAGCGGGGCGCCTCCTCGTCGTCAGCGTCCCGGACGACCCGGCCAACCCGAGCGCCTCGACCTGCGTCCGCGCCGCGCTCCCGCGCCTGAGCGTGGCGCCGCCAGGCCGCCACGTCACCGTCGAGGTCCCCTTCCGCTTGCCCTGAGAAACATGTCTGAAGAGTCAGGACCGAAGATCTCAGAATGAATCGCCATGAGCGGGCTCGCGCGAGGTCGTCGCGGGTAACGCTCACGACCCTGCGAGCACTCGAGGTAGATTGGCTCGAATGCGCTGCACTGCGATCGCCGTCTTCTTCCTCTTGAGCACCCCTGCGTCGGCGCTCGCCCAGCCGGTGCCGGCGATCTCTCCTGGGATTCAGGTCGAGAAGACCCCCGCGGCGGAGCCGACGACGACCGAACTCCCCCCCTGGAGCCCTGGGTCCCCTGCGGCGCAGCCCGCGGAGGCGAGCGAGGCGCCGCCTGCTGCTGGACCGTCACCCGAGACACCGCGCGCGCCGACGCCTGCGCCCTCCGCCGATCCGCCTGCAGCCGGGGCGTCGCGTTCGGTCCCGCCGCCCGGCCCGGCGGACGCGAAGCCCGACCCATCGGCGCCGGCGCTCGCTCCGCGGCACCGGATCAGCTACACGAGCACCCTGGCCTTCCGAGCCAACCCGATCGGCCTCGAGGAGCGCCTCTCGTTCATGTACCACCGGCGCCTCTTCGCCCGGACAGGGAAGCTCTTCGCCGACAACTTCATCGGCCTCGGCTTGACCCCGACCTTCGCACCCACGTTGACGCGGCTCGGGGCGACGCTGCAGATCATGCCGCTCGCGATCCTCAGCCTGCGCGCGGGCTACTACTTGATCGGCTACTACGGCTCGCACCGCTTCAAGGCGCACCCCTTCAGCTCGCCGAACGCCGACTTCGGCCCCGAGGTGATCGCCGCGCGGGGCGAGGCCAAGCAGGGCCTCAACACCTACGGCGGCCAGGCCGAGCTCGCGGCCCTCTTTCAGCTCAAGTTCGGCCCGATCGCCCTGCGCGACGAGGTGACCTTCTTCCACTACAACATCAAGCTCCCGGCCGGCAACGACGTCTACTACGACCTCCGGCCCGACATGCTCGTGCCTGGGCGCGGGTGGCTCGTCAGCAACGAGTCGGACCTTCTCTACATCAACCCCAAGGTCCGGCTCACGGTGGGCGTGCGGGCGACCTACGTCCACGCATTCTACACCAGCGCCCTCTACGAGCCTGGGGAGTCGCTCGGCCGCAACGCCAACGACTCGGCGCGGCTCGGCCCCGTGATCGCGTACACCTTCCGCGACCGGCCCGAGCGGCGCTTTATGCGGCCGACGCTCTTCCTGGTCGCCCAGTGGTGGGTCAAGCACCGCTTTCGAACCGGTCAGGACGTGAGCCAGGGGCTGCCGATGGTCGTCCTCGGCTTCTCCTTCACCGGTGACCTCTGGCGCAGGCCCTAACGTCGCTGCCGAGGCGAGTCCGAGTCCATCGCCTGGTCGTCGCGGCGGACGTCGCGGTCCGTGGTAGCGACGTCGCTGCACACTTGTGTAGCCCTGCGCCGTCGAGATATTTCATTCAATTTTGACCGTACAATCAACGTGTAGCGAAGCTTGGCTTCTGTTTCAATCTTTGTATTGACATGCAGCGAGCCGGCAGGATATTTGCGTGAACATGCACCGGCCCAGGGACCGCGCATGGCGCGCAGTCTCTGCGTGAACGTTGCCAACCCTCGACTCCCCGGCAACACGAGGTCAAATGCGCAGGAGTGCTTGGTACACGATTTTGGGCGCCTTGACGGCGCAGGTGGCGATCGTCTCCACGGCGGAAGCCGGTCCGAGCGACTCGGTCATCAAGGGCGTCATCCGTGACGCGGGCACCGGCCAGGGCATCGAGGGCGCGGTCGTCGTCATCACCGGCGAGAAGCTGCAGGGTGAGCGCACGATGACGTCCAACGCCAGCGGCCTCTACCGTATTCCGAACCTGCCGCCTGGTCCTTACGAAATTACCGTCTTCCACCAGGACTTCCCGCAGGGGAACAAGCGTTCAGGGATCAACCTGCGCGCGGGCATCGAGGTCCGGATCGACATCTCTCTCGTCCGTGGGGCGCGGGATGTGGTCGAGATCACGGTCCCGGCGCCGACGATCGACGTCTCCAGCAGCGCGACGGGTCTTTCGGTCGACAAGGAGATGGCGCGGCGCGTCCCGATCGCCACCCCGACCGGGAAGGGTGCTGCGAACCGCTCCTTCGAGGCGATCGCGGAGGCGACGCCGGGGGCCCGCAACGACACCTACGGCACGAGCATCGCTGGCACGACCTCGCCGGAGAACAAGTACTACATCGACGGTCTCTCGGTGAACGACCCCGGCTTCGGCCTCAACGGCACGGGCCTGACGGTGGAGTTCCTCGAGGAGGTCCGGGTCGAGGCCGGCGGGTACATGCCGGAGCACGGGCGGGCGACGGGCGGCATCGTCAACGCCGTCACGAAGTCGGGCTCCAACCAGTTCCACGGGGATGTTTGGGCCTTCTACACGCCGGGGCAGCTCGAGGGGCGCCGCGAGATCCCGCCCCGCGAGGGCACCACGATCAAGACCGAGCGCAACCTCGGGTGGATCGGCGACGTCGGCTTCGGGCTCGGCGGCCGGCTGATCAAGGACAAGTTGTGGTTCTACGCGGGCGTCCAGATCGCGCGCACGCGCTACAACCTGCGCAGCTCGTGGAACCGGGTCGCGCTCAACGACGGCGAGGCGGTGGTCGACCCCGACACCAAGTACTCGGTCACCGAGCGCATCGCCGGCACGACCAAGGACTTCCGGGCGATCGGGACCCAGGTCCAGGCCCTCGGCAAGTTGACCTACTCGCCGAACAAGAAGCACACCCTCGAGCTCCTCGGGATCTACAACCCGCAGCTCTCGGGCGGCAACAACGCCTTCGGCATCGACGCCCGCACCGGGCAGCCGGAGGTCGGCAACATCGTCGGCGACTTCACGACCCTCGCGCGCAAGCGGCAGGACATCTCCGGCGACCTCCAGCTCAAGTGGAACGCCCGCAGCGAGGACGGCAAGTGGAACTTCGACACGATCGTCGGGTGGCACCACCAGATCAACAACTCGCTCCCGGTCGACGGTAGCCGGGTCGGCGGCGGCGGTCTTGCGAGCGTCCCGGGCGTCGTCTACCGGCGGACCGGGACCACCGCGAACCCCTTCGACGTCGACGGCGACGGCGTGCCGGACCGGCAGATCCAGCCGGGCGACCCGGGCTACCGCGAGCCTCACTCGGTCACCGACTTCGTGCCCCTGCCGAACGGCGCGCCGGGGGGAGCCTGCGACCCGGTCAACTACATCTTCAACAACCCGATCACGGAGATCGCCGAGAACCGCACCCAGGTCTGTCCGGTCACGACCTGGAACACGGGCGGCCCGGGCTTCATCTCGGAGCGCAAGCTCAACCGCGCGCAGGTCCGGCACATCGTCACGCGCCTGATCCGCGCCGCCGGCCACCACGTCGTCAAGGCCGGCATCGACTTCGAGTACATGCACTACAACAGCAACCGCGGGTACACCGGCGGCACGCTGTACCGCGAGAACACCGCGGGCACCTCCTACGCGGACTTCCGGCAGTACGCGTTCCTGAGCGCCCCGGACACCGCGCACATCATCCCGGCGCTGCGCTGGGACGTCTCGTCCACCACGATCGGCGGCTTCCTGCAGGACAGCTGGTCGATCATGGACAAGGTGACCCTCAACGCCGGCGTCCGCTACGACGCCCAGCACCTCTTCAGCGGGGACCGCGGGCTGGCGATGGCGCTGCCGAACCAGTTCTCGCCGCGCGTCGGCTTCATCTGGGACCCGACCTACGCCGGCAAGGCGAAGATCTTCGTCAACTACGCCCGCTACTACCAGAGCATCCCGCTGAACCTCGCCGACCGCGCCGGTTCGGGCGAGCCCTCGCTGCTCTCGTCGCACAACGGCATGGTGTGCGACCCGATCGATCCGGACAAGCTGCCCGCGTGCGGCACGGACGCGAGCCGCAACGTCCTCGGCGGCCCGGCGGATCCCGACCAGCGCTGGATCCTCACCGGCGCGGGCAAGGTCCCGATCGACCCCAAGCTCCGGCCGCAGTCGAGCGACGAGATCGTCGCTGGCGCCGAGTACGAGATCATCCCCGACACGCGCCTCGGCCTGCAGTACTCGCACCGCTGGCTGACCCGCGTCATCGAGGACATGAGCCGTGACGAGGCCGCGACCTACTTCATCGGCAACCCGGGCTACGGCATCGCGTCCGACTTCCCCAAGGCGCGGCGCGTCTACGACGCGGCGACCCTCTTCATCGACCGTCGCTTCGCCAAGCACTGGCTGATCACCGGCAGCTACACGCTGTCGTGGCTGCGCGGCAACATCGCCGGCCTCTTCCGGCCGGAGACTGGTCAGCTCGACCCGAACATCAACTCGGACTTCGACCTGATCTCGCTGCTCGCCAACCGCTACGGCTACCTGCCGGGCGACAACCGCCATGCCTTCAAGGTCTTCTCGGCGGGCGAGATCGTGCTCAAGAACGGGCAGTTCATCGTGCTGGGCGGCGCCTTCCGCGCCAACTCCGGCGGCCCGACGGACTACCTCGGGTCGCACCTGGTGTACGGGGCCAACGAGGCCTTCATCCTCCCGCGCGGCTCCGGCCCGCGCCTCCCCTGGCGCTTTAGCATCGACACGAACATCGGCTACACCAAGATCCTGAGGAAGGACCTCAAGCTGACCTTCTTGATGGACATCTTCAACGTGGCGAACTTCCAGCAGGTCATCGCGGTCGACACCACGTACACCTTCGACGAGGTCAAGCCGGTCCCGAACGGCACGGCGGAGGACCTCAAGGGGCTCGAGAACAACGACGGTCTGCCGGTCTCGGTCAACCCGAACTTCGGCAACCCGATCGCCTACCAGACGCCGCGGCAGTTCCGCTTCGGCATCCGTCTTTCCTTCTAGCCTGCGGAGACGAACCCATGCACCTCAGCAACAGCATGAAGCTCAGCGCTCTCACCTCCGCCGCGCTCCTCCTCTCCCTCGGGGTGAGCTGCCAGCAGCCGCGGATGTACTGCACGACGGCCCACGGCTACTTCGGCGCGAAGTACACGCTGAAGAGCAGCAACAAGGGCGACTCCTGCGCCCAGCAGACGGGCGACATCCTCGGGATGCAGACCTACTTCGCCGAGGGCGGGGTCAACGGGACGCCGAAGTTCCACGAGCCCTCGGTGGCGATCCGGGCGCAGTACGGCGGTCTCGTCTTCCAGACCGCGTTCGACTACCCCGGGGAGCTCGCCGGCTTCGACTACGAGGACCTCGGGCCCCCCAACGCGCTCAGCGACTTCAAGAGCGGCGATCCTGACGCGGAGGACATCTGCTTCGCCGACGACTTCAAGGGCGGGGTGATCGACGTGCCGGCCTTCCCCGAGATCCCGCCGGTGGAGGACGACCCGGCCACGCCCGATGTCGACGAGAGCGACCCCGGCTACCCCGCCGAGCCGGCCAAGCTCGTGAAGTACGAGTGGAGCAACGCCAAGTGGCTGGTCAACCCCGACGCGCAGGGGACCCAGTTCGAGGCGGACCTCAAGTTCACGGAGAACGGCTGCGTCGCCGAGTACAAGGTCTCCGCGGTCTACCCCGCCATCGACTGCCAGTCCGACGACGACTGCACGGCCGACGACAGCGGCATCAACCCTGGGTTCGCCGTCGAGTGCGACCTCAGCATCAACGCCAACGGCCTGGACGTCGAGGACGACCCGATGACCCCCGAGAACGAGGCCGATGACTGGGGCATTTGCGTTCTCAAGGAAAAGATCCCGTCCTACAGATAAGGAGCTGCCAACCCATGCGACGCTCGACAAGCCCCCTCACGACGCTGCAAGTCGCCGCGACCGTCTCGGCGCTCCTCTTCGCTCCGCTGCCGGCCTTCGCCCAGGGTGCGCCGGCGCCGGCGCCGACGCCGCCCGCGGCGGCGCCTCCTGCCTCTGCTCCGGCAGCTCCCAAGCCCGCCGCCGCCCCGAAGACCCCGCCGCCGCCCTCGAGCGAGTCACGCGTTCCTGGCAGCGACATCCCCACGGAGGCCGCGCCCCTTCCGCCCTGGCAGCCGACCCCGGAGCCCCCGGTCACCGCGCCCCCGACGGACACCCCGCCCGCCGGTACCGGCACACCCGAACCTCCGCCCGTCGGTACCCCGCCCGCCGGTACGCCACCGGAGAGTGGCCCGCCCGTCGCGGAGGGTCCCGCGCCTGCGCCCGCGCCGGCCGCCGCCCCCGTCGATCCGGTCAAGGCCAACAAGCTCCGCGTCGCGGGCATCGGCACGATGATCGCAGGCGGAGTCCTCTCGCTCGCCGGCTTCGCCATGATCCTCGGCTTCTCTGTCCGCGGCAACAAGTTCGAGGAGAAGCTCGTCACCGTCGAGGACAAGTACTCGGAGGAGGGCTGCAGCGGCAAGGGCGGCAAGGCGTGCGACGCGCTCCTGGTCGAGCGCACCGATATCCGCAACGGGATCCTCTTCTCGGACTACTACACCAAGCTGGCGGGCGCAGGTCTCGCCGCAGGCCTCCTTGTCACGGCGATCGGCGGTATCGTCTACCGCCGCGGCATGAAGGGGCTCAGCAACAACGTGGCGAGCGTGCGGGTCAGCCCCTCGTTGGGTGGCCTCTCGATCTCCGGCCGCTTCTAGCGCGCGACGACCGGCGCCGTCGGGTCGATCCAGAGCTGCTCTGCTCGACGCCGTCGAGCAGGGGCAGCTCCTTCTGCTTGGTGTTGCGCTCGTCAGCCGGTGATCGTTCGCGGGAACGACCACGTCGAGTCGGGTTGCCGGAGCCGCGATGTGCGGCTGATGCGGTCGGCCGCATCGAGGACCCGCTGGGGGGTCGCGAACATCGAAGGGGTAGGTGAGCGAGCGTCGTAGCGAGCCCGCGGGTCGCTGCGGTGAACGTGCAAGGACTCCCTTCCCCGCTGCGCTTCGCGTGAGGGGGTGATCGCGCTGTCGTGCAGTGGCGCGGGGGCGACGCGGACGCGTGCTGGGGTAATCGCGAGACGGCTCGGGCCCGTGGAGCTTGTGACATGAACGATAGAGCATGTTGATGAGGACAGGATGGTGCGCGGTCCGGAGAGGTGTCTCCAGGAACAGAGACGTCAGCGGTGCTTCAGCAGGTTCTTCCGAGCGTCGGCGAGATCTGCCGGCGAGAGTTGCCGATCACGAATCGCGGCGATTTGTTGTAAACGTCGTGCGGCTCGCAACACCCACGATCAAGCCCCGACGAGGGGCGACGAAGGGAAAGGTGACATCATGAAGATCGCGACCTTGCGGGTGTATCTTGGGTCATGGATCGTCGGCGTGATCCTGGCTTCTGGCTGTGACTCGGGAGACGCCGTCGACGAACGTAGCGCGGAGGAAGAGGGCGCGGATTCGGGGGACGAGTGCGCGCGGGGCCACCGACCGAAGCATGGTCACGGAGGGCAGGGCCCGCACGATGGCGGG
>CAZMML010000036.1:0-425 GCA_964567335.1 uncultured Nannocystis sp.
ACCGCCAGGCCGCGGGCCTGCGCCCGGCGGTCGGGGTGGGTCAGCGCGTGACGGCGGGCCCGGGCGCCGAGCTCGGCGCGTCCCGCGGGCCCCAGCGCCGCCAGCTCGCGGAGCGCCACAAGCAGCGCGTCGGGGTCCCCCGGGGTGAAGGCGACCCCGGCGCCCGCGCCCTCAACGAGCGCCTGGGCCTCACCGCGGACGCCGAGGAGGATCGGCCGCTGGCTCGCCATCGCCTCGAAGATCTTCGACGGCAGCACCCCCGCGAAGGTCGGGCTGTCGCGCAGCACCACCGCGCTGACGTCGGCCGCCGCCAGCAGCCCCGGCACCCGCGCCCGCGGGACCGACGGCAGCAGGTGGAAGCGCTCCCCGACCCCGAGCTCCTGGGCCTCGCGCGCGAGCGCCTCGCGCGCCGCGCCGCCGCCGAC
>CAZMML010000036.1:435-12223 GCA_964567335.1 uncultured Nannocystis sp.
TCGATCATCTCGCCGCGCATCTGCCGCATGTATTGCGCCATGCCGATCGTGCCGCAGAAGAGCACGAGCAGCGAGCGCTCCGGGATCTGCAGCTCCGCCCGCAGCGGCGCCGGTTCGACCGAAGCGGCGAAGAGGTCGAGGTCGATCCCGTTCTTGACCACCGCGACGTCTCCGCGGTCCACCCCGTGCGCCGCGAAGTGGTCGACGAAGCTCTCCGTCACCGAGACGATCCCCGCCGCTGCGCGGTAGAGCCGGCGCTCGAGCTGCTCCAGCCCGCGCACGACCGGGTGGCCCGCCGGCAAGGCGCCGACGCTGACGATCGACTCCGGCCACAGGTCGCGGACCTCGAGCACGAAGGGCACCCGCCGCGCCCGCGCGAAGCCGAGGCCGGCGAGGCCGGTGAGGATCTGCGGCGAGGTCGCCAGCGCCAGGTCGACCCGCGGCACGCGGGCCAGCGCCAGCGCGAGCTGGGCGCTCGGCGCCGCCGCGAAGGCGAGCGAGCGCAGCGCCACCCCGCGGTTGGCCGCCGGCAGGGTCGGGCAGCGGTGCACCTCGATCCCGTCGATCCGCTCGCGGCGGTACTCCGCAGCCCGGTAGCCGGGGAAGATCACCCCGCGCGGGTGGTTCGGCTGCCCGGTGACGACGTGCACCTCGTACCCGAGCTCGACCAGCGCCCGCGAGAGCTCGTGGACCCGCGCCGCCGGGGCGTTGGTCTCCGGCGGGAAGTAGTGCGAGAAGTACGCGAGGCGCACGGCTCACCCGGCCCGGGCGATCTGATAGTAGGGCTCGGTCGCCCCCGGGATCATGACCTCGTGGACCTGGTCGACGTTGACGGAGAAGTCGCCGAGCGGCGTCCACGGGCCCTGGTCGCTCGGCCCCGACGAGATCGTGTAGGTCACCCCGGGCACGAGCTCGCGCGTGTACACCGTCAGCAGGAGCGTCATCGGGTCGAACTCGACGCTCATGCCGCCGAAGGGCCGCGCCAGCGGCTCGCCGACGAAGACCCCCTCGCCGGGCCACGCGACCGACTTCCAGTACGCCTCGATCAGCGTCCCGCCGCGGAAGTAGTGCGGCACCAACACCGTCGTCTCCGGGAACTTCGTCGGGTAGTTGCAGGGCTCGGTGGCGGTCCCGTAGCTGCCCGTCGCGCCCGCCTCGAGCCAGCGGCACACGCTCATCTGGCCGCTCTCGCAGATCTGGCCGCCGTAGGAGGTCAGGTGGTCGGCGACCGCGCCCGGCAGGTAGGTGTTGGTCTCGATCGCCGGCACCGACGCGAGCCCGGTGAAGTAGAAGAGCACGTCGGTCTCGCCCTCGAGGTAGTCGAGCCCCATCCCGGCCGAGTTGTCGCGGTACTCCATCGCGATCAGGCCCGGCTTGTTCCACGCGTCCACCGTCGCCTGGAACGAGGGGAAGCGGACGCTGCGGTCGACGTCGGTCGTGCGCAGGAAGTAGCCGACCCCCGCCGGCGCCGTGAGGTCGCTGGCGGCGCCGCGGTCGATCAGCGCCTTGACGTTGTCCGTCGAGGTCCCCGCGAGGTGCATCGCCAGGCGCATCCCGTGGTCCGTGAAGGGCGCGCTCGAGGTGCTGTTGAAGTAGGGGCTCGGCGCGGTCTCGCTGCACGGGTTGCTGCAGTACTTCGCCGCGTCGTAGCCCAGCGCCAGCGCGCTCGCGAGCGACTGGCAGTCGACCCGGTAAGGCTTCGTCCAGGCGACCGCGAGCGCCTGGATCTCCGGCCCCAGCGCGTCGACCTGCGCCTTCACCCCGGCGAACACGTCGGGTCCGAGGACGTCCCCGACCGCGAAGCTGAAGGTCAGGAGGTTGCCCGCCGGGATCTGGCGCGTGGCGAGGTAGTAGGCCGCGATCTCCATCGACTGCGCGTCCTGGTCGTTGGCGAGGACCGCCACCTCCTCGGGCAGGATCGACGCGCGGGGCAGGAGCACGACCGGCTGGACCGGTCCGCCCGTCGTGCTCCCCGAGCTGCCAGGGCCGCTGGATGTCCCCTCGTCCGTGCTCGCGGCGCTCGTCGTCGTCGTCGTCGTCGGAGCGCCGGTCGTCGGCTCGTCCGTGGTGCCGCTCGTGCCGCCCGGACCGGACGAGCTCGAGGACACCTCGGTCGTCCCATCGCCGCCGGACGGGCACGCCGCGAGCGAGAGGATCAGGGCGACGGTGGCATGGCGCGGGGCGGCGGACACGCGCGCCAGAGTATCAGGTCCACGCGCGCGCCCGGCTCAGTTCCAGAAGCCGCGGCGGATGATGTAGATCCGCCGACCCGAGTTGGCGCCGGAGAAGCCACTCGCCGCGTGCCACGCCCGGGGGTCGCGCGGCCCCGGGGCGAAGCGCCGCGCCGCCAGGCGCGCCTCCTGGTCGGCCGCGATGTAGAGGAACACCGCGAGGAGCAGCAGCATCGTGCGGCCGCTGAGCAGGGCGAAGCCGCCGAAGCCGAAGGCCGCGAGCTTGCCGATGAAGGCCGCGATCTCGGTCGCGCGGAGCGGACCTATCCGCGCCGAGAGGATCGCCCGCAGCACCCGGCCGCCGTCCATCGGGAACGCGGGCAGCAAGTTGAAGACCGCGAGGCCGAGGTTCGCCCACGCGAGCCCGCCGATGAAGCTCGACACGCTGATGTCTCCGAGCACCGCGCCGAAGGTGAAGAAGGTGCCGGCCAGCAAGAAGCTGACGAGCGGACCCGCCAGCGCGACGTACATCTCCTCGCGCGGGGGCATGTGCGCGGCCTCGATCTGCGCGACGCCGCCGATCGGGAGCAGGAGGATCTGGCGCGTCTGCACGCCGAAGGCGCGGGCCATCAGCGCGTGGCCGAACTCGTGCGCGACCACCGACGCGAACACCGCGGCCAGGAAGGCGAGCCCGATGACGAGCGCCAGCGGACCCGCGCCGTAGCCGCTGAAGAGCGCCCACAACACGACGAGCACGAAGGAGGCGTGAACCCGCGTGTCGATGCCGAAGAGGCGCCCGATGGACCAAGACCAGGTGGACATGGCCCATGTATGGTGAGGCCAGGTGACGCGCGGTCAAGGGCGCGTTGCGCGGCGGGCGGACGCGCGCCGCGCGGTCACTCGGAGCTGGCCACGATCAGCTCCTCTGGCACTAGCTTGCTGACCGGCCCGGCGCACACCAGCCAGAGCTGGTGCGCCGCGCGGGTCGCGGCGATGTGCATCAGGTGGCGCGACTCCACCACCTCCGGGTAGTTCTGCGCCGTCGGGTCGAGGATCACCACGTAGTCGAACTCGAGGCCCTTCACCTGGCGCACGTCGGTGACGTCGATCCCGGGCGTGAAGCTGAAGTCCTGCCGGCCGACGCGGCGGACCCGCGGGACCTCGGCGATCCGCAGCGCGTCGTAGTACACGTCGGCCTGCTGCGGGTAGCGGGTGATGAGCGCGCAGCTCGCGGTCGGCTCGCGCTGCATGAGGCTGCGGAGCGCCTCGGCGAGGAAGGCCACCGCCTCGCCGGTGTCGCCGAACTGGTAGAAGCCCACCGGCGCGCCCTCGCGGGCGACGAGCTGGTCGCGCGCGTCGTGCAGCGGCCCGAGCACGTGGCGCGACAGCTCCATCACCTGGCGGGTCGAGCGGTAGGTGATCTTCAGCGGCTGGATCGCCACGTGCGGCAGCCCGGCGTCGGCGAGGAGCTGCGGCCAGTCGGTGAAGCCGTTGTCGAAGATCATCTTCTGCGCCCGGTCGCCCGCGATCGTCACGCTCTGGCCCTCGGACGCGCAGTCGAGGAGCACCCGCACCTCGATCGGCGCCAGGTCCTGCGCCTCGTCGATGACGATGTGCTCGTACTCGAGGCGCCTGCCGCCGACGAAGATCCCCCCGAACTTGCGCTGGAGCAGCCGCATCAGGATCGCGTCGTCCTCGGGATCGAGCCCGAGCATGTGGCTGCGCAGCCGCGGCGGCGGCTCCGGGGCTGCGTCGTCGTCGTCGTCGTCGCGCTCGCGCGGCGGCGGCCGGTCGGGGTCGTTCTCGAAGGTCATCTCCTGCTGCGCGGAGGCCTCGGCCTCGTCGTCCTCGTCGTCCCCGTCGTCGGGCGTCGGGTCCTCGTCCAGCTCCGCCTTCGCCGCGCACCAGCGGACGATCGTCGCCACGTCGGCGTCGCTGAAGACCCCGGGCGCGTACTCGCGGAGCGCGGTCCGCAGCGCCTCGCCGTCGGTCATCAGCTCGAGCCAGTCGTCGCAGACGTCGCGGAGGTCGTCGCGGATCGACCGCAGCGCCGCCTCGGCGGCGGCGCGGGTCGCGGCCGGGATCGCGGCGTCCGCCCTGAGCCCCTCGAGGGCGCGCTCGGCCCGGAACACCGGCGGCAGGTCGGCGTTGCGGCGCCAGTGCGCCAGCACGGCCTCGGCGCCGGAGCGCCCTTCGGTCCGCTTCCGCAGCAGATCTTCGGCCTCGGAGAGCTGCCATGCGATCCGGTCGTCGATCATCTTGAGGACGACGGGGTGCTTCTTGAAGCGGCTGACCGCGTCGGGGACCCCGTCGACGTGGGAGATCGGCAGGCGCAGCTTGAGCTTGCGCAGGAGCTGGGTGCTCCAGCGGCGGTAGGTCGTCACCGGCACGCCGTCGATCCCGAGCGCCGGCAGGACGTGGCGGATGTACTCCACCAGCGCCTCGTTGAAGACCATGATCAGCATCTTGGCCGGCGCGAAGCGGCGCCGGTCCTGGTACGCGAGGTAGGCGACCCGGTGCAGCGCGACCGTCGTCTTGCCCGAGCCCGCGCCGCCCTGGATCAGCACGATCCCCGAGTCCGGCTGCGTGATCAGGCCGAACTGCTCGCGGTCGATCAGCGCCGTGATCTCCTGCAGGTGCTTGTCGGCCCGCGGCTGGTCGTCGTCGCCGTGGACCCCGAGCTGGCCCTGCGGGACCCGCACCGCCGTGCCGACCCCGCCCTCGAGCGAGGGCCGGGCGGCCCCGACGGCGTCCCGCCAGCGGCCCCGGCGATCGCAGACGTAGGTCCCCTGCGGCGAGGTCACCCGACGGAGCTGCGCGTCCATCACCGCGACCGAGCGCCGCACCATGACGGTGCCCTCGAGGCTGCGGGCGTCGAACTCCTCCTCGTACTCGTCGTCCTCCTCGTAGCGGTAGTAGAGCCGCGAGACCGGCGCGTTGCGCCAGTCGACGATCGAGAGGCCGTCGCCGTCGTCGAGCAGGGTGCGCTTGCCGACCAGGACATCGCGCGTACGGCGGGTCTTGGCCTCGCGCAGGCGGAGGTGGCCGAAGTAGGGGTTCTTGGGGTCGACCGGCGCGTCGCGCCCCTGCCCGCGCGTGCGGCTCAGCGCCGCGACCTGGTGCATCTGCTCGACGAGCGAGGCCTGGTCCTCCTCCTTCGCCTCCGCGAGCGCGTCGCGCAGCTCGATCAGCTGCGCGTCGAGGTCCTCGATCTGCCCGGGCGTGTTCTGGGCCTCGCGATCGAGGCGCTCCTGGATGCGCCGCAAGATGTCGAGCTCTTCGGCGACGATCCGGCCGCCCTCGTCCGAGAGCCCGTGGAGGTCAGGTTGCTGGTCCTGCGACACGATCGGGGTGCATAGCAAATGGCTCGCACCCGGGCCAGCGCGACGGCCCCCTTTTGTGTGAGCGGACCAACAAAAAGCGGCGAGGCCGCCAGAAGAGGCGGCCTCGCCGGCGAACCTAGGAGGCCCTCAGGCCCCGCGTGAAGGTCAGCTCGCCTTGCGCCGGCGCCGGATGAAGCCGGCCAGCCCGAGGCCGAAGATCGAGGCCAGGATCCCGCGCGCGGAGCCCTGCTCGTCGACCTTGCAGCCGCAGCCCTCCTCGCCGCCGACCCCGGCGGTCGTGGAGTCGGAGTCGCCCGAGGTGTCCGTCGTGTCGACGCCGGTCGTGCCGGGCAGCGTGGTCATGCCCGCGGTGGTGGTCGGGGTCTCGGTGGTGGTCACCATGCCGGTCGTGCCCGTGCCGGTCGTCACGTCGACGGTGGTGCTCGACCCGGAGGTCATGTCGGTGGTGGAGACCATCATCGTGGTGCTCCCCGAGGTCGTGGTCATGTCGGTGGTGCTGCTGCCACCGGTGCTCGACGAGCCCGTCGACGAGCCCATGGTCTCGACCTTGCAGTCCGCGCTGCAGCCGTCGCCGTCCTCCTGGTTGTTGTCGTCGCACTCCTCGTTCTGGTCGAGGATGCCGTCGCCGCACAGGGGGTCCTTCTCGCCGGTCGTCGGCTCCGGGTTCAGCGTGCAGTCGTTGAACTCGCAGCAGGGGTCGAAGGTGATGCCGTCGATGATCGTCTGCAGCGCGGCCTCGAGCTGCATCTGGTTGTTGGCGTCGAAGGCCATCTCCATGCCGCCCGAGCCCCAGCCCGCCATCTGGTTGAGCTGGTTGATGTCGGGCCCGTCGCCGAAGCCGATCACGTAGGTCGTGATGCCCTGGTTGAACATCTGCTCGAGCGGCGCCTGCACCTGGGCCGGGGTCGAGTTGTACTTGCCGTCGGTGACGAGGATGTTGAGGTACTTCGTGTTGGCGTCACACGGGTACGGGGCGTTCGGCATCACACACGCCGCCTTGTAGGTGGCGATGTTCTGCTGGATGAGCTGCAGGCCGAGGTGCGTGTAGGTGCCGGAGCCGACGCAGGCCATCGGCAGCTGCGCGCTCTTGTCGCACTTGGGCATGTGGCTCAGGGTCTTCACGTCGAAGCCCGGCGGGTCGATCATCGAGCCGTCCTGGAAGGTCCAGGTGATCGGCGGACCGGCGTAGGGGTCCACGCAGCCCGGCGCCTTGCAGGAGCTGTTCGGGTCGAGCGCCCACGCGAAGTTGTCCTTCATGCAGGGGTTGTAGTCGACCAGGATCTTCTGCTCGCCGGGGTTGGGCGCGTTGTGGCCGAACACCGTCAGGCCGAGCTGGACCAGGTTCTCGACCTTCTGGCCGTTCATGGTCATCTGGTCGAAGAGCGAGTTCATGCCGGACAGGGCGTCGCGCGCCTGGTCCCAGCCGGTCTCGCCCATCTTGCCGGCCTGCATGCCGTTGTTGATGTTGAGCATCGACGACGAGGCGTCGAGGAGGATCATGATGCGCGGCTGGCCCGGCGCACACACGGGGGCGATGACCTGCTGCTTGAGGTCCGCGACGATCATCTTCAGCGCGTCGACCAGGGCCTGCGGGTTGTTGGCGTCGATCGCCAGGCCGGTGCCGCCGGCCATCGCCAGCTCGTCGGCGAACATCTTGCCCATCGCCTCGCCGATGGCGATGACGTAGGTCGGGATCTGCTGGTTGTTGAACAGGTCCGCGGCGGTCAGCGCCGGGTTCTGGTTGGCCGGGGTCAGCTTCATCGTGCCGGAGGGGTCGGTCCACTCGCCGTCCGTCAGCACCGTGATGGCAGCCGAGCGCTTGCCCATGTCCATCGGGTGGTCGGTCTTGGTCTGGGCGATGTAGGTCTTGGCCCGGTCGAGCGCGCCCTTGGTCCAGGTGCCGATGCCGACCAGGTTGCCGTTGATCGGCGGCGGGATCGCCATGACCGTGGTCTTGAACTGCTCCTGCTGACACTCGAAGTAGGGCTTGTTCGGCGCGGCCTCGTCGTAGAACTTGACGTCAAAGGCCTGACCGTCGGTGATCTTCGGGTTCGAGATGTCACCGTTGATGGTCGTGCCCATCTGGTTGATGTTCGAGTCGTGACCGAAGCGCATCAGGCCGAGGATGACGTTGGCCGGGAGGAAGCCGTTGTCGTCGTCCATCGTCGTCGAGAGCGCCGTCTGGGCCGCTTCGAAGCGGGTGTTCATCGCGTCGAACATCGTGTTCATCGACGTCGAGTAGTCGAGGATGAACAAGAAGAGGGGCTTCTTGAACGAACACATGCTCTCGGTGAGGCACATGGGCGCAGCTTCTACGGGCGGCGGCTCGGTGCCGCCGATGAAGGCGATCCCGACGCCCGCGAGAAGGCCGACCTGCACGCCGAGCCGCTTCCAACTTCCAATCAGACTGAGACGCTTCATCGCTTGTAATCCTTGTGGTCTTTAGTGAGGTGAACCGACGCCCTTGCCCGGCCCTGCGGCCATGCTCTTGTCGCCGGGACGTTACGCCAGTCCTCAGAGGGCGTCAATACACCGGACCGACGTCGGAAAACTGGTTCGCGCATGGACGTGAATCAACGCACGCACCATGGTGCGTCGCCAACTCCGGGACGCGGGTCCAAGGGCGATAAGACTCATGTTCGTGCCTCGCATCTCTGTGGTCCTGGGGCTCTGGTGCTTCGCTTCGATCGGCCCCGCCTGCACGCGCGGCGCGACCCCGACGCCCACGCCCCCTGCCGACTCGACGCCCAGGGAAGGCCCTGCGACGGCGCCGACGCCCGCGCCCGTGGTCCTCGACGGCAAGCGGCTCGCGGCCGACATCGACTTCCTCTCCAGCGACGCGATGCGCGGGCGCTTCACCTTGAGCCCAGAGCTGGCGAGCGCCGCCGAATTCTTGGTCGGGCGCCATCGCGAGCTCGGGCTGGTGCCGCTTGGGTCCGCGTTCCAGGTGGACTTCCCGATCGCAGTCGGGGTCCGCCCGACCCAAGCCCTCGCCCTCCGTGTCACGCGCGGAGCGAAGTCCACGGAGGTGAGCGCGGGGGAGGCCTCCGTCCTCCCGCGGACAGGTCCGGGTGAGGTCCGCGGCCCGGCCGTGTTCGTCGGTTACGCGGCGCAGTCGGAGCAGGCGCGAGCGTCCGGGGAGCCCGGCGCCGCGGCGCCGCCCCCGACCTACAACGACCTCGAGGGCGTCGACCTGAAGGGCAAGATCGCCGTCGTCCTCCTCGACGCGCCGCGCCGACCGGACACGACGACCTTCTTCCGCTGGATGAGCGAGGAGCAGCGCGTCTTCGCGAGCGCCGCCGAGCCGCTCAAGAAGGCCGCCGACGCGAAGGGGCTCCTCGCGCTCCATGAGCGCACGCGCGCCCGTCTGCTGCACACCCTCCAGCCCTTCCTCGTCGGGGCCGACCTCAAGGGCTTCTGGCCCGCGCCCGCGGACCCTCTGGCCCTCGAGTTCGAGCTCCAGACCCTCCTCGCCGAGGTGTTCAAGGCCGCGACCCAGGTCGCGGGCCCCCGTTTCGGCTTCACCGAGGGGTCGCTGGCGACCAAGGTCGAGCGGCTGGCCAAGGGCGGCGCGGTTGGGGTCGTCGTGGTCCGCGGACCTCGGAGCTTCCTGAGCGACGCCGACAGGGAGGCCGACGCCTTTGTCCCCCTCCAGGAGGAGGATTCTGCCGTCGGGGAACCCTTCCCGGTCCCCGTCCTGCAGCTCAAGTGGAAGGCGGCGGACAAGCTCCTGCGGGTCGGCAAGAAGAAGATCTCCGAGCTCCAGGCCGCGATCGACACCGCCCGTAAGCCCCAGTCGGGGGAGATCTCCGGGGCCGTCCTCGAGCTCTCGGCGCAGGTTCAGCGCGTCGAGGTCCAGGTCCCCAACATCGTGGCGTCGATCCCGGGCACCGACCTCGCGGGCGAGTACGTCGTCCTCGGCGCCCACTACGATCACATCGGCGTCCAGGGCCGCGGCGAGTGCCGCGAGGCCGTGCGTGAGGGCGTCGCCGACGCGATCTGCAACGGCGCCGACGACAACGCCAGCGGCACCGCCGTGCTGCTCGAGCTGGCGCGTCGCTTCCAGGCCCAGCGGCCCCGCCGCACCGTCGTCTTCGCCCACTTCGCCGGCGAGGAGATGGGCCTGCTCGGCTCCAAGGCGCTGGCCGAGCGCCCGCCCTTCCCGATCGACAAGGTCGTGGCGATGATCAACCTCGACATGATCGGCCGCCTCGGCCCCAAGGGCCTCGCGATCGGGGGCATCGTCTCGAGCGACGCCTGGATGCCGCTGCTCGACCAGATCGGTCCACGCGGCCTCAGCGTCCTCTACGAGGCGAGCGTCGCCACCCGCAGCGACCACGCGAGCTTCTACCGCAAGCGCGTCCCCGTCCTCTTCTTCTTCACCGGCACCCACGCCGACTACCACCGCCCCGGCGACGAGGCCGGCAAGATCAACCTCGAGGGCCTCGTCACGATCGGCGGGATCGTCCACGACGTCACCCGCGCCGTCGCGGACGGCCTCCCCGTCGCCTACAAGGAGCCGCCCGAGGGCGGCGGCCTCGCCGGCGGCCTGCCCGGGAGCAACCCCGCGACCGTCATCAAGCGCGTCCTGGCCAAGGAGTGAGCCATGCCCCCCGCGCCGCGTGTGCGCGTCGACATCCACCCTGACGTCCTCCTCGACGAGGCGGCCCTCCGCCGCGCCGGCGCCCGCGCCGGCGGCCTCCGCGAGGCCGAGGTCCGCGCCGTCGAGCTCGTCCACCGCGCCGTGGACGCGCGCCACGGCAAGGTCCGCGTCCACGCGGAGCTGGTCGTCCATACCGGCGAGCCGCCCGCGAAGACCAGTCCTTCACCGCATGTCCTCCCGACCCTGTCCGGAGAGCCGCCCGTGATCATCGTCGGCGCCGGCCCTGCGGGGATGTTCTGCGCCTGGGGCCTCGCGCGCGCCGGGGTGCGCGCGCTCGTGCTCGAGCGCGGCCGCGCGGTGCGCGAGCGCCGGCGGGACCTCGCCGGCCTCAGCCAGCGCGGCGAGCTCGACCCCGAGAGCAACTACTGCTTCGGCGAGGGCGGCGCCGGCACCTTCTCCGACGGCAAGCTCTACACCCGCGCGACCAAGCGCGGCCCGGTCGATCTGGTGCTCCGCGCCTTCGCCGGCTACGGCGCCCCGCCGGAGATCCTCGTCGACGCGCGCCCGCACATCGGCACCAACCGCTTGCCGCGGGTGATCACCGCGATGCGCGAGCACCTCCTCAGCGCGGGGGTGATCGTCCGCTTCGACGCCCGCGCCGACGGCCTCCTGGTCGCGGGCGGCCGCGCCGTCGGCGTCCGCCTGCGCGGCGGCGAGTCGCTCCCCGCCCGCGCCGTCGTCGTCGCCCCCGGTCACTCGGCCCGCGACGTCCAGCGCTGGCTCCGCGACGCGGGCGTCGGGCTCTCCTTCAAGCCCTTCGCGCTCGGGGTCCGCGTCGAGCACCCGCAGCCGCTGATCGATCGCCTCCAGTACGGCGCGCTCGCCGGCCACCCGGCGCTCGGGGCGGCCTCCTACCGCCTGGTCGAACAGACAGGCGCGGGCGCGGCCTTCTCCTTCTGCATGTGCCCCGGCGGCTACATCGTCCCGGCCGCGACCGACCCCGAGATGTTGGTCGTCAACGGCATGAGCCCTCACGCGCGGCGCGGCCTCTTCGCCAACTCGGGCCTCGTCACCGAGGTCGGCCCCGACCACCTCGCCGCCGCCGGCCTCGACCCCCGCGATCCGCTGGCGGGGGTCGCGTACCAGGCCCGCTTCGAGGCCGCCGCCTACCGCGCAGGGGGCGGGGCCTTCGTCGCGCCCGCTCAGACCCTCGCCGAGTTCGTCCGCGGCGCCCCCTCACGCGAGCTCCCTCCGACCAGCTACCACCGCGGGATCTGCCCGGCCCGCCTCGACCAGCTCCTCGGTCCCCTCGCGACGCCCCTGCGCGCGGCGCTCGAGGCCCTCGGTCGCCGCATGCCGGGCTTCCTCGGCGAGCACGCGATCGCGGTCGGCGTCGAGAGCCGCACGAGCTGTCCCGTCCGCGTCGACCGCGACCCAGAGCAGCTCCACTCGCTCACCACGCCCGGCCTCTACCCTTGCGGAGAGGGCGCAGGCTTCGCCGGGGGGATCGTCTCTGCCGCGCTCGACGGCCTCCGTGTCGCCGTGGCGATCGCCCGTCAGCTCGGGGCTCCGAGCGAGCAGGTGATGGCATGATGCTTGAGGCAGGTTCCGTGGGTAGCTTGATTTGTGACTAAATTCACGATCCGGGCGATTGCGCCCGGGTTGTTTTT
>CAZMML010000037.1:0-12101 GCA_964567335.1 uncultured Nannocystis sp.
CGGGCGGGCGGGTTGTGGCTCGCGGCCGCGGACGGCAACCGCGTCGGCCGCGAGCCCGCGGCGGTGCGGCAGGGGGCCTGGCTGACGTACTTGCCGCAGGCGGGGGTGGGGCTCGGGCTGGCGGGGGTGGCGGCGACGCAGGTGCCGGAGCTCGCGGCCTGGGCGACGCCGCTCGCGGCGGCGGTGGTGGCGATCAACCTCCTGATCGGGCCGCTGGCGCAGCGCAGCGCGCTCGCGCGGGCGGGGGAGCTGCCCGGGGCGGAGGCCGCGCCGGTCGGCCAGGCGCCCGAGGCGCCGCGCCGCGGGCTGGCGGACCCGGGGCTCGAGGCGAGGGTCGCGGAGATCTACGCGCGCCTCGGGCGCGAGGTCGAGGAGGGGGTCGAGGCGGCGGTCGAGCCCTGGATCGCGCTGCGGCGGCGGCGACTGGCGGCGCTGCCAGCGGCGCTCGGACCGGCGGAGCTCGAGGCGCTGGCGTACCCGCCGCCCGAGGCGCTCAAGTTGTCGCGCGCGTTCGCGGGGCTCTTCGAGAAGAGCGCGGCGGAGCTCGAGGGCCTGGCGCGCTCGGTCGAGGTGCCGCTCGAGCGGCGGTGGCTCGCGCCGCAGCCGCGTGAGTCGTGGCTGCAGGCGCTGCGGCGGACGCTGCGGCGGGCGGCGATCCGCCTCGGGAGGCGGGCCGCGGCGCGTCGTCAGGTCCCGCTGCGGCTGGCGGCGCGGGCGAGCTACGAGCCGCGGCTGGTGACGGCGATGCACGAGGTGTTCCGCGCGAGCTGCCGCTGCGACGCGCGGGTGGCCGACCTGCTGCGGCGCGTGCTCGAGGGCTCGCGCGCGGCGGCCGCGCTGCCGGCGGCGCTGGCGGCGGTGCTGGACGACTTCGCGGCGGCGGCCCGCGACCTGCCGCGCGGGGCGCTGGCGAGCGGCGACCGGGCGCTGCGCGAGGTGGCGGACCGGGCGGGGTCGCCGGGCGCGGGCGGGCCGGTCGACTTCAGCGAGGCGAGCGCGGCGATCGAGCGCGAGCTGGCGGCGCTGACGGCCGAGGCCGAGCTGTGGCCCTCGGTCAGCGACGGGTGCTGGCAGGCGGTGGGCGCCGCGGGCCTGGTGCGCCAGCTCGAGGAGCACCTGGCGGGGAGCCGGGCCACGGCGGAGGAGATGCGACGGGCCGGAGAGACGCTGGGCGCGGAGCTCACCGACTTCGGGCGCCGCCTCGAGGAGCTGCGGGCGGCGGCCGAGCGCGGGCCGGGGGAGGGCGAGGAGGGGCGCGCGGAGCTGCTGGACGCGCTCTCGATGCGTTGCCGCGGCCTCCTGCCCAAGCCGGCGGCGAAGCGGCTGCGTCAGCTCGGACCGCGCCTCCGCCGGCTGGCCGAGCTGCGAGGGGTCCGTCAGGGGGTGCGCGAGCTCTGCGCGCACGAGGCCGGGCCGCGCTCGCTGGCGTCGACCACGCTGGCGGCGTCGGCCGCGATCCCCGCGCGGGTGCGGACCCGCGAGGTCGACCTGGCCGAGCTCCTCGACGGCGAGGTGTCGGGCCGACTGCTGCCCCGCACGCAGCAGCGGATCGAGGCGGCGTCGGCGCAGATCGACGAGGGGGTGGCGGCGGCGAAGACGATCGTGGTGGACCTCGAGCTGCTGCTGGAGGTCCACCGGGCCCGCGACCCGGCCGAGACGGAGCCGGAGGCGCTGCGGACGGGGATCGAGCGGCTGATCGCCCGCGGGGCGGAGCTGCAGGGGCGCGTGCTCTCGGAGCTGAACTCGTTGAGCGCGGCGATCCAGGAGGACTTCGAGGGGCTCGCGCGGCGCCTCGACGCGGCGCTCGAGGAGGCGACGCTGACGAGCGAGGGGGCGCACTGGGTGTCGCGCCGCGCGGGCGCGGCCCGCCTGCGCTTCGGCCGCTCGCTCGCCCGCCTGCGCGAGCGCGGGGGCGCGGCCTGGTCCGACCTGGCCCGGCGCGTCAGCGCGGCGGTCTCGGGCCTCAGCGAGGACTACCGCCTGCGCTCGGGCCAGGCGTCGCTGTCGGCGAGCGAGATCGCGGCGATGCTGCCGGCCCCGCCCGCGCACCTCCCCCGCGAGTACGTGGCGCTCTTCGGCGAGCAGCCGATCCGCGACCCCCGCCTCTTCGTCGCCAACCGCGAGGCGCTGCGGCGGGTGAGCAAGGCGGAGCGCGAGTGGATCGACGGGTCGCTCGGCAACGGGGCGCTGGTGATCGGCGGCCCGGGGAGCGGGAAGAGCTCGCTGCTGGCGGTGGCGCAGCTCCGGGTGGCGACCCGCGAGCTGGTGTGGCTGCCGCTCCAGGCGCGCGGGCTGGTGGCGGCGCTGGCCGCGGCGCTGCGCTGCCCGGCCCGCGAGGAGATGGTGCTGCGGCGGCTCCACGACCGTCGCCGGGTGGTGGTCATCGACGATCTGCAGCGCGCGCTCACCCCCGGGGCGACGGCGGCGGCGGAGATCGAGTGGCTGCTCGGGGCGATCGCGGCGACGTCGACGCGCTGCTTCTGGCTGGTGTCGATCGAGCGCGAGCTGCAGCAGCTCTTCGAACCGATCCTCTCGCTGCGCGAGGCCTTCGCGGCGGTGGTCGAGCTCGAGGGCCCGGACCTCGACGAGCTGGCGAGCACCCTGCTGGCGCGCCACCGGCTCAGCGGCAAGCCGCTCCAGTACCCGCGCGAGGCGCGGGCGCGCCGGCTGCTGGCGCGGGTCTCGCCGGCGCTGGCGGGCTCGCGGGAGCAGCGCTTCTTCGCGGGGCTGGCCGCGGCCAGCGCGGGCAACCTCCGCGCGGCGCTGGCCGAGTGGTGCCGCCGCGCGACGCTGCAGGGCGAGGCGCTGACGCTGGCGACGCCGGCGCGCGGGCGCGGGCTGCCCTTCCTCCGCCAGCTCCCGGTGCCGGCGCTGGGGGTGGTGGTGACGCTGCTGCGCTTCGGGCCCTGCCGCGCGGCGGAGCTGGCGGACGCGCTGGCGATCGCGCCGGCGGAGCTCGGGCGCTGGCTGCACTTCCTGGCGATGAGCGGGCTGGTGGGCCGCGGCGAGGCGGAGACGTACCTGTGCCCGCCCCGCGTCCGCGACGCGCTGGTGCCGGAGCTGGCGGCGGAGCAGGTCCTGCACGGAGGTGCGGCGTGACGCTGACCGAGGAGCTGGAGGAGCTGGCGGCGCTGGCGCCGCTCGGGCTGCTGGTGTGGCTGCTGGTGCTAGGCGCGCTGGTGTGGCTGCTCGCGGTGGGGCTGCCGCTCGCGCTGCGGATCGCGTGGCAGCTCGGCCTCGACCCGCGGCGGCGCCTGAGGCTGGTGAGCAACGTCGCCCGGCTGCTGGCGCCGGCGACGGCGCTGCTCGGGGTGTTCGCGCCGCTGTGGGGGCGCGCGCCGGGGCTCTCGCTGCTCGGGCTGGCGGCGCTGGTGACCCTGGCGGTCGCGGCGAGCCCGAGCTCGGCGCACAACCTGGCGGCGGGGATCAACCTGGCCTTCCGCGCCCGCCCGCGCCCCGGCGACCTGATCCGGATCGGGGAGCTCGAGGGCAGGGTGGAGGAGATCGGGCTGATGCGCGTCAGCCTGCGGGCCCGCGAGGGCGGGGTGACCCTGGTGCCCGCGGCGGACTTCGACCGCCTGTCGGTGACGATCGGCAGCCAGGCGGCGGCGGTGCCGGTCGAGGTCGAGTTCCAGTCGCCGGAGCCGCTCGACGAGGCGGCGCTGCAGCGGATGCGACGGGCGCTGTGGTGCTCGCCCTTCCGCCGCGCGGGCTCGGCGATCCGCCTGAGCGGAGATCTCCCGGGTGGACGCGTCCGCGCGGCGCTGGACGCGTGGGCGCCGCTGGCGTCGACGGAGCTCGAGACGCACGTGCGCGAGCTGCTGCGCCGCGCCGCGGCGCCGCCGGAGGCGCGGGCGCCGCTGGGGGTCGGGGAGCTGGGCGCGGGCGCCGAGGCGGCGTACACCAGCGCGGGCGAGGAGGAGGGCGGGTGAGGGCCGGACGACGCGCGCTGCTGCGGTGGCTCGGGGCGGGGCCGCTGGCGGCCCTGGGCTGCAAGATCGAGCTGATCCTCGATCCAGGTCCGAGCCCCGACCCGCGCGAGCTCCTCTTCCCCGATCCGCGGCCGGAGATCCCCGACGAGGTCGTCGAGCCGGAGGAGTCGATGGTGACGGCGCTCGACGAGGTCCTCGCGGCGGAGGCCGAGGGGCTGGCCGGGGTGCTGCGCGAGCGCGGGCCGGAGTCGACGGCGACGATCGAGCACCTGATCGCGCGGCTGCAGGCGTACGGGCTCGAGCCAGGCGGCCCTCAGGGGGGCTGGTCGCAGCCGGTGGAGCTGCGCCGGGTGGAGCTGCCCGCCGACGCGAAGCCGCAGGTGCGGCTGCGGCGGACGCGTCCGGCGGGCGCCGGGAGCGCCGAGGCGATCGAGCTGGGCGAGCACGGGGTCTTCCGCCAGCGGCGCGCGGGGCCGGTGGAGGGGCTGCCGCTGGCGCAGGTCCGCAAGGCCGGCGAGGCGCTCCCGCGCGAGGCGGTGGCGGGCCGCGTGGTCCTGCTGCGCGCGCCCGCGGATCTCGACGTGGGGAGCGCGGCGGGGAGCGAGCGGATCGAGGCGTGGGCGAGCCAGGCGCGCGAGAGCGGGGCGGCGGGCGTGGTGGTGCTGACGGGGCGCAGCGACGAGGAGCTGGCGCCGCTGCGCGAGCGCTGGCGGCAGGTGCTGTCGGCCGGCGAGGCGGGGCGGGACGCGGGGCTGATCTTCGAGGGGGTGCTCTCGGCGGCGGGCGTCGAGCGGCTCGGCCTGGCCCTCGCGGGGGCCCGCGCGTGGGCGCTCGAGGCGGAGCTCGGGCTGGTCGAGGCGGCCTGGACGAGCCGCAACGTGGTCGCTCGTCTGCCCGGGCAGGACCTCCCCTGGGAGGAGGTGGTGCTGGTGTGCGCCTGGGACACGCCGGCCGGAGGGGACGCTCCGCTCGAGACGATGCGCCTGCTGGTGAGCCTGGTGGCGCTGGCGCAGGTGGTCGAGCAGCAGCGGCGCGGAGGCCGGCTGCGCAGGTCGATCGTCGGGGTGTTCGCGGTCGACGCGGGGCTCGGCGCGGGTCAGCTCGCCCACGCCCGCGGGTCGGCGGGCGAAGGGGTCACGACGAGCGCGGTGCTGGCGGTCGACCGTGTAGAGCCGGACGTGGTCCGGGCGGCGGTGTCGCTCTCGGGACAGGTCGACAGCCGGGTGATCGCGCTGGCCGAGCGCGCTTGCCTGCGCGAGGGTCGGACGCTGCAGGTCGCGGGCTCCCTGAGCCTGCCCTGGCTCTCGCCCTACGTGCAGGCGCGGCTCCCGGTCATGACGATCGGGGCGGGGCCGAGCTCCGGCGAGCTGCCCCAGACGCCGCGCGCCGGGCTCCACGCGGAGGTCCGACTGGTCCGCGAGCTGCTCCTGGCGCTGGCGGAGGACGCGGGCCCGTCGCCCTGACGCGGGCCTCGCCGGCCCCGAGCGCCTCGATCCGTGGCGGCTCTCGTCTCGCGGTCGCGACTTCGGTAGGATGGGAGCTCGAAGGAGGGGCCATGCAGCGAGGGAGCGGCGCGATCGCGCTGGCGGTGTGCCTGGGCGGGTGTCTGGTCGGAAACCCCGACTTCGGCGGTCCCGTGACGGCGTCGGCCGGGGACGAGGCGGGGACCTCGAGCGGCCCTGGGACGGGCTCGTCAGGCGTGACGCCGACGACAGGGGGGACCAGCGCGAGCTCGGGTACGGGGGGCGCTGGCGCGACGACCGAGGCGGCGAGCACGGGCGAGACGGCGGGTTCGGCGAGCACCGGCGCGACGTCAGGGGCGGACGCGGCTCCGGAGTGCATAGCGAGGGAGCGGGTGCCGATCACGGCCCCGGCGTGGGACACCGGGGTCGTGCCGGCGACGATGGGGTCGCCCTGCCCGTGGGGCGACGTGGGCGCCTGCGAGGACCTCAACTTCGGCGTGACGCAGTTCTACCGCACGGTGAACGACCCGGTCGCCGGTCGCAACGCGGCGCTCTTCGCGTTCCCGACGGCGGCGATCCTCGACCAGGTGAACGCGGCCGGGTACGACCCGGCGCACATCGTCGCGTTCTACCTGTCGGTCGTGGTGTGGGAGCCGAAGCCGCTGCCCGACGTGGACGTCGTGTATCGCGTCGAGCTGCTCGGCGTCGAGGACTCCGGCTGGTATGAGGGCAACCAGGCGGGCGCGGTCGGGGTGGTGAACGACTCGAGCTTCAAGTGCAAGCGGATCGACGGCGACGGCTGCAAGCCCTGGCTCGACGCCGCCGGCCCGCAGGCGAACGTCACGCCGGTCGGAACGCTGGTGGTGACGGCGGCGGCGGCGGGCGCAGCGGACGAGGACCAGGACCCGGCCCAGTACCACTCGCGGATCACCAGCGAGCCGCTGCTCGCCGCGCCGATCCTGGAGCACATCCAGCTCGCCGACGCGACCTTCGTGGTCAGCCTGGAGTCGCAGCGCGGGCTCGCCGAGGGGTCGATCGGGATCAAGCTGAAGGACGCGCCGACGTGGTCGGACCCCGGCCTCGCCGTCGACGTGTGCACGCGCTGGCTCTTCCCGTGAGGCGCGGGAGCGGCTCGAAGGGGTACCATCGGTGGGTGGTCCGCGCGTCGGTCGTCGCGTCGCTGTGGCTGGTCGCCGGGTGCCAGGCGCCGGCGCGAGCGCGGGCGCCGGAGCCGGGGGTCGAGGTGTCACCGGGGCCCGCGCGCGCCGGCGGGCGCCCGGACGCGGCGCTCCGCAACCAGGTGTGCGAGGCGTGCCACGTGGAGATCGCGGCCGAGTGGCGCGCTTCGCTGCACCGGCAGGCCTTCACCGACCCCGAGTTTGCGCGCGCCCTGGCGCGTGAGCCCCAGCCCTTCTGCCGCGGGTGTCACGCGCCGGAGGCCGATCCGGCGCGTGATCCGGGGCCAGAGCTGGCCGCGCTGGGCGTCGGTTGCGTCACCTGTCACGCGCCGGCGGGGGTGCCCGCGGGGGCGGTGCTCGCGGCCCCGGAGCGGGCGCACGCGTCAGGGGTGCACGCGGTGATCGCGAGCGCCGCGTTCGCGGGGCCGCCCGCGTGCGCGGGGTGCCACGAGTTCGACTTCCTCGGCCGGCCGGGGGCGCCGATGCAGCTCACGGCGCGCGAGCACGCGGCGTCGCGCTTTGCGGGGACGAGCTGCGCCGAGTGTCACATGCCGTGGGCGGGCGAGGGCCCGGCGCGGCACCGGAGCCACCGCTTCGCGGCCTCGCGCGACCCGGAGGTGTTGCGGGCGTCGCTGCGGATCTCGGCGTCGCGCCGCGCGGGCGTGGTGACGCTGCGGCTGGAGCCCGCGGCGGTCGGCCACGCGGTCCCTACGGGGGATCTGTTCCGGCGGCTGCTGGTCGAGGCCGAGGCGGTCGACGCGGAGGGCGACCCTGTCAGCTACGACTTCCGTACGCTCGGGCGGCGCTTCGAACGGCAGCGCGAGTCGAGCCTGCAGACCCGGCAGATCGAGGTCGGCGACGATCGGCCCGGGGCGCCGGGGCGGCCCGAGCCCGCGGTGCTGGTGGAGCTCGAGCTCGGGGCGGAGGGCGACGGCCACCGGGTCCGCTGGCGGGTGGCGCACCAGCGGGTGGAGTTCTACGACGGTCCCGAGGCGGTGCTCGCGGGTGAGGTGGAGATCGCGGCGGGCGAGCTGGCGCCGCTGAGCGCGGGGGAGTGACTCACTCGAAGACCCAGGTGTCGCCGAGGTAGTCGCTGTCGTAGCCGACGACGAGCAGCGCGCGCTCGCCGAGCGTCGCGAGGCCCACGCCGTAGCGCGGGCTCGGGGCGGGGCCGCCGTGCTGGGTCCAGACGTCGCCGTCGAGCAGCCAGGTGTCGCCGAGGTAGGCGTCCGTCTGCCAGTCGTAGCCGCCGAAGAGGAGCACGACGTCGCGGCCGGGGACGTGGGCGAGGGCGGTGTTGCCGCGCGGACCGGGGCGCGTCGGCGGGGTCAGCATCGTCCAGGTGACGCCGTCGTAGACCCAGGTCTCGTCGGACGAGAGGGCCTGGCCGACGCGGCCGCCGAAGAGCACGACGCGGGCGTGGGTCGGGTCGTAGGTCATGCCCATGACCTCCCGCGGGGGCGGCTTGTCGGGCGGGAAGACCTCGGTCCAGGTGAGGCCGTCGTACTCCCAGGTGTCGTCGAGGGCGGCGCCGGAGTTGCCGCCGAAGACGACGACGACGCCGCGCGCGCTGTCGTAGGCCATGCCGTGGCTGCGGCGGCTGGAGGGAGACTTGGCGGGCGATCGCTTCTTCCAGTCGAGGCCGTCGTACTCCCAGGTGTCGCCGAGCGGCGGGCCCTGGACGGCGCCGCCGAACATCACCACGACGCCGCGCGCGTCGTCGAAGGCGAAGCCGGGCTGCTGCCTGGCCTGAGGGGTCGTGGCGGGCTGACCCATGAGCCAGGTCATCCCGTCGTGCTCCCAGGTGCTCGACTCGTAGCCGTTGGGGCCGAAGCCGCCGAAGTAGACGGCGCGGGCGCGGGCGGAGTCCCAGGCCAGGCCGGGGTGGTGACAGGGCACCGGACCGGCGCCGACGAGCTGCGACCACCCGAGCACGGGCTCCCCGGTGGTCGCGTCGGTGGTCATGGAGGTGGTGGCGCTCGAGGTGGTCGCGTCGGTGGTCTCGGCGGTGGAGGAGCCGGAGGTGGGCGCGAGGGTGGTGGCGGCGGAGGTGGTGACGACCTCCGAGGTCGCGGTGACCTCGACCGTGGTCGAGGCCGTGGCCGTGGTCGTGGTCGTGCCGGACGAGGACGCGCCCGTGCTCGTGCCGCCGCCGCCGGACCCGCCGCCGCCGCCGCCGCCGCAGCCGGCCCCGAGTCCGGCGCTCAACAACCACCCAACCCACGCTCGCCGCATGTCCCAGGACTACACGCCAGATCCCCGGCGGACAAGCAGGGCTCTCGCGTCCGTGCGCGGCGCGGCTCGGGATCGCGCGAAGGGGCGCGGGCGGGGATCTGGTCCAAGAGACACGTCCTGCGCGATGCAGACGTGTCATCATGCGCGGCGGCGAGGCCGCTCGGCGACCTCCGCGCGAGGAGCTGCCCATGAAGCGAAGCACGCCCGTCCTGCTGGTCCTCTCTCTCTCCACGTGCACCGGGGTCGAGCGCGAGCCGACTCCGCCGGTCGTGAAGGAGGTCGACCCCGCGCCGGGCGGCGCGGCGACCCCGGGCCCGAAGACGCCCGAGCCGGCGGCGAGCGCGGAGGCGACGCCGCCGCCGAGCGCGCCGCGCGAGCCGCCGCGCCTGCGGGTGGCCTTCGAAGGCCGCTGCTCGGCGCTCCGCGCGTCGGTGATCGACGACCAGGTGCTGGTGCACATGAGGCATCGCAAGTACGACCCGCAGCCGCCCGGCTTCGGGGACCACCTCAAGATCTTCCGCGTCGAGGCCGACGGGCGGCCCGGAGAGCAGCTGCCGATCCCGCCGCAGTACACGCAGACCAGCGAGGCCTCGCTCTCGGGCATCTTCTCGTTCGCGGGGCGGTGGCCCGATCAAGTGTACGCGTCGGTGTGGGTCGGCTCGCGCGGCGACTACGGCACCGGGATGATCCGCTTCGACGGCAAGGCGTGGTCCGGCGTCCACCCGCTCGATCCCTACGACCAGGTCCGCGGGGTGCTGAAGTGGCACCAGCGCTCGATCGTGGCGATCGCGTGCGAGGGCGACTGCGAACGGACGGTGATGCCGGTGATCCGCGGGGCGCCGAAGGGGCCTCGCACCGACAAGCTGCGCGGCTGCGAGAGCCCGTGGGTCCACGAGGCGGCGGCGATCGAGGAGGGCGACTTCATGGCGATCGTGGGCTGCAAGGAGGGCCTCTTCGCGGCGCGCTGGAAGCCGGACCAGGCGGCGGGCGAGACGAAGCGGCTGCCCGATCTCTTCGGCGCGCAGGGGGTGGCCTACCACGTCGAGCACGACGGCAAGGACACCTTCTGGCTCGCGGCCTCTTCCAGCGAGAAGAGCAAGCTGATCCGCAGCGCCCCGGGGAAGCAGGAGGAGGTCGAGCTGCCGGCCGGGAAGGCGCTCGTCGACCTCGCGGTCGACCGCAGCGGCGCGCCGTGGGTGCTGCGATCCGACCAGCTGTTGCGCCGGGAGGGGGAGACCTGGGCGGCGGAGGAGGTGCAGGTCGGGTCGATGCGGCAGCTCCTCGGGGTCGAGCAAGGGACGCCGTGGGTGGTCGGCGAGGCGCTCGCGCGCGGAGGCGCGGGCGAGCCCTGGCAGCGGGTGGAGATGCCGAACTCGGCCTTCTTCCCGGATCGGCGGCTGAAGCTCGAGCACGCCGAGATCGACCGCGCGGGCGATGTGTGGCTGGACGCCGAGCTGACGGTGTTCCGCAAGGAGAAGGGGGGTGCGGCGCGTTACTACTCGTCGGTCGTGACCTCGCGTCCGATCGCTCAGCCGCTGCGCTGCGGCGAGGTGCTCGACGACCAGGAGATCGAGGACTTCGGACCCTGGCCGGCGGGGCTCACCGAGAGCTGTCAGAAGCCGCTGGTGCTGCTCCTCGGGCAGGACAAGTGGAAGCCCGGCAACACCTACCCGTCGTACGGCAAGGCGCTGCGCGGCGCGAAGGACGTCGGCGCGCCGCGCTTCGTCGAGCTCGAGCTCGACGGGCTGCGGATCTTCGGCGCGATCGTCGACAGCGCGGCCTCGGCGCAGGCCCTGGTCGCGCGGGCCCGCAAGGCGCAGCGGTGGAAGTTCCCCGAGACGGTGTGCGGCGACGACGCGGAGCTGGCGCGCGTCGGGGTGAAGATCCACCGCGAGCTCGTGGCCGACCTCCAGGCCGGGAAGCTGACCGAGAAGACCGCGCCCCCGCCCTGAGGCGCGCGCGGAGGAGGACCTGATCCGCGGGCCCCTCCCGCGACGCTAAGCGGCGTCGGTGGAACTCGAGCGGACGATCGATGCGGGCGGGGCGACGAGGGACGAGCTGGCGGTGACCGCCGCCGGTGGGTCGGCCGCGGGAGCGCCGGACGGGCTCGTCGCCGAGGGGCGGCAGTTCGGCCGCTACGTGCTGCTGGGGCGCCTCGGCGAGGGCGGGATGGGGGTCGTGTACGGGGCCTACGACCCGGAGCTCGACCGCCGCGTGGCGCTCAAGCTGCTCGCGGGCTCGGGGATCGGCGAGGAGGGGCGGCTGCGGATCCTCCGCGAGGCGCAGGCGATGGCCCGCCTCTCGCACCCCAACGTCGTGACGGTCCACGAGGTCGGGAGCGCCCAGGGGCGCGTGTACCTGGCGATGGAGCACGTGCGCGGCGCGACGCTGCGGCAGTGGCTCGCGGCCGAGCGGCGGCCGTGGCGGGCCGCGCTCGAGGTGATGCGTGCGGTCGCCCGCGGCCTGATCGCGGCGCACGAGGCCGGCCTGGTCCACCGAGACGTCAAGCCGGAGAACATCATGATCGGCGACGACGGCCGGGTGCGCGTGATGGACTTCGGGCTCGCGCGGGCGGAGCCGACGAGCGCGTCGGCGCCGGTCTCGACCGCGAGCTCGTCGCTGCTGGGCAGCGACCTGACGCGGATGGGCTCGGTGGTCGGGACGCCGGCCTACCTCGCCCCGGAGGGGCTGCTCGGCGGGGCGACCGACGCCCGCGCCGACCAGTTCGGGTGGAGCGTCACGTGCTGGGAGGCGCTCCACGGCGAGCGGCCCTTCGCGGGCCCCGACGTCGCGGGCTTGCGGCGCAACGTCCTCGAGGGGCGGCGCCGGGCGGCGCCCGCGGGCAGCGGCGTGCCGCGCGGGGTGCGGCGGGTGCTGGAGCGGGGTCTCGCGGGCGCGCCGGGGCGCCGCTACCCGTCGATGCAGGCGCTCCTGACGGACCTCGACGCCGCGCTCCGGCGCTGGCGCTGGCGCTTCGTCGGCTACGCGGTCGTCGCGGTCGCGCTCGGGGCGGGCGCCGCGCTGGGGCACCAGAAGATCGAGGCGAAGTCGCTGGCGGAGCGCTGCGCGGCCGAGGGCGCCGCGATCGCGGAGACGTGGGGCGACGAGCCGGCGCAGCGGGTCGCACAGGGGTTCGCGGCGACCGGACGCGCGGACGCGGGCGAGGCCTTCGCGCGCACGCGGCCCTGGCTCGACGCCTACGCGGAGGGGTGGGCGCTGGCGCGGACCGAGCTGTGCGCCGCGGCGGCGGGGCGACCGCTCAACGCGTCGCAGGAGCTCGCGCTCGAGTGCCT
>CAZMML010000038.1:0-12023 GCA_964567335.1 uncultured Nannocystis sp.
CACGACGCCGCGCTTGTCGTAGTCGAAGTACCAGTGCAGCGCGGCGTCCTCGCGCGTCACCGCCGACTCGTCGGCGTCCTCGAGCACGAGGTAGCCGCGGCGGAACTGCCAGCCGGTCCGGCCGTCGTAGCCCTCCTCGTCGATCTGCTTCTCGATGGTCGTGCGGCGGTAGAGCCGCTGGTCGGCCGTCGACTGCAGGAGGAAGCTGCCGACCGCCTCCTGGGTGCGGCAGTTCTCGTCGGTGTTGGTGCAGCCGGTCTCCGGCAAGAAGGTCATTCGCGCCTCGACGGTGCGCTGGGCGATGCCGCGCAGCGCGTCGGCGCCGCCGAGCGCCGTGACGTAACGATCGATCACCTGCTTGGCGTCGGTCGGCGGCTCGGCCTTGTCGCTCGGCACGTCGAGGTCTCCAGCAGGTACTTTGAGACAGGCGACGTCGAGCGCGGCGAGCGAGACCACCAGACCCGCGCACAGGCGGACCGACGAGCGGAGGGCGTGAGGCATGGTCCGGGAGAGTGCCCCAGTGCGCAGGGGGGCTCAAGCCCGTGTCGGGGCGTGTTAGTCTCTCCGCCATGTGGAGGGGGGTGCCTTCTCGCCAGCGGCGGCGCGCCGCTCTCACTTCGGTGTTGGCGGTCCTTTGCGCCGGGTTCGGCGGCCGAGAGCCAGGCGGCGGAAGGGTCGACGCGGCGGCAGTGGCGGCGGCCGCGGTGGGTACAAGTGAGGGTTGCCGAGGTGAAGTCGAGGCCTCGCTGCGGTCCGGGGAGCGACCTGGGCGGTCGCTCTGCGGGCGAGAGGTGGACGCGGCGGCGGCTCGGCTGATCAAAAGAGCGCGCCATCGGGTCGCCTTCGGGATCGTCGAGCGCGAGACCGTGCGGCTGAGCGGGGTGTCCTTCGTGCTTTCGGTGGCGCGTCGGTGCGAACGCTGGCCGCTTCGTTCGGGTGGCCAGGCGGCGCTGGACATCGGGGCCGCGGAGGCCGCGTCGTGCAGGGTCCGTCGCTACGACGGTCCGCTCGCGGTGAGCGTGCGTTGGCGCGACGGGTCGGTCGAGCCCGTGCTGTCGATGAAGGTCGGTCAGAACGGTCAGATCGAGGTGGTGTTCGCGGAGATCGAGGCGTCGCTCCGGGCCCGGCGACGGCCAGGTCTCGTGGACGCGGCGGCGGTCCTCTTCGGGGCGGGCGCGTGGGCGGGGCAAGTCGAGGTGGAGACCCTCGGGCGAGAGGCCGCGGACTGGCACGCGGCGTGGGTGAGCCGCGGGCGCGGCCTGCCCGCGCTCTTCGGGTCGCTGCACCCCGAGCACCCGGCGAGCGCGACCATGCGGGTGCTCGCGCTCGAGGCCGCGCTTCGGCGCCAGGCGGCGGACGCGGAGGCGGTTCGTCGAGGGACGTTGTCGCGCCGTCGCTTCCTGGAGCGGCATGCGTGGTCACCCTACCGTTCGCTGGTGGAGGAGGGATGAGCGCGGTCCTCGCTCGGCTTCGGCTCCACCTCCGGATCATCGACGCGGACGTCGCGGCGATCGCCGAAGAGCACCGCGTCCACATCCAGTGCCGCCCCGGGTGTAGCGAGTGCTGCAGCCAGAGCTTCATGGTGTCGGAGCTGGAGGGGGAGCTCTTGCAGGAGGGGCTCAGGCTCGCGCGACCGGCGGTGGCGGCGGAGATCCTCGCGCGCGCGCAGCAGCACGCGCCGGGGAGCCCGTGTCCGGTCCTGAGTGAGGTGGGGACGTGCCAGCTCTACGAGCATCGACCACGGATCTGTCGCAAGTACGGGATCCCGCTCTGGAGCGCCGACCGGCCCGACGAGCTGCGGACATGCCGGCTCAACTTCCGCGGGGTGGAGGACCTCGACGCGGAGCGGCTCGTGGAGCCGCAGGCGATGTGGGCAGCGGACTGGATCGAGCTGCGCGAGGAGCTCCAGCTCGGACCGGCGCTGCGGCGGACGATCGCGGCGTGGCTGCTCGATCGGTCAGGGTGAGGGCGCCGGGGTCGGCGCGGGGCCGGGGTTCGGTGCGGGGCTGCGGGTCGGTGCGGGGCTGCGGGTCGGCGCGGGGCCGGGGGTCGGCGCGGGGCCGGGGAGCACGACGGGGCCGTGGGGCATGCCACCAGGCGGCGGATCGCGGCGGATGATCTCCAGCGAGCCGGTGCCGCCGCCGCCGCTCTGCTCCACCTGCACGACGGGCATCGGCGTCGAGCCGCGCTTGATCTGCGGGGTCATCGGGGGCGGCTTCGGGCCGCCGCGCGGCTGGGCGCCTCGCGAGAGCGTCATGCCGATGTAGTCGATCTTCGCGCTGCCGCCCTCGTAAACGAACTTGAAGGCGAGCACGTCGACGCCGTCGCGGCTGAGGTACGCGCACCACATCGGCTCGGCGCCGCTGCGGACGTAGAACTGAGCCGCTGGGGGGACGACCGGTGGGCAGAAGAAGGCCTCTTTTCGGGCGAATCTGCTGGCGACCGCGCGGAAGGTGTCGAAGAACTCACGCCCGCCGTCGGCGAAGATCGGGCGCGCGTCGTATTCGCGGCGGTCCGGAAAGCCCCATCGGGCGTGGGCGGAGAAGAGCTCCGGCAACGTGCTCATGTCGTCCCTCGCGGCGAGGGTCAGCAGCGCGACCGCGATCCGCTTGGCCTGGAAGGGGAGCTGCCAGGTATGGATCTCAGACTCCGTGGCGGGCTCGCGCTCGGCGTACTCATGAAGGAGGTGCTCAGGGACGCCTTCGTCGGTGCCCTGCGGCAAGGGGCGGGGTGTCGCCAGCGGAGGGTCGGGCTTCTGCTCCTTGGGCACTTTGCCCGCGAAGTGTTGGGTGTTGCATCCGAGCACGAGGCCGACCAGGCCGACCAAGGCGAGGGAACGCCGTGGAGCAGGAAACATGCCGCACTCTTAGACCGCCGAGCGCCGATGAGCAAGCGCACGGTGAGGCTGTGCGCGACCTTTTCTGCCTCAGTGCTGTCCGGCCGGTTGTGAGCCCGCGAACGACCCGGGTACGATGCGTGCGCAGCGGCCCGCAACGCGGCGGTCGAGAGCTTGCAGCGAAGAACCACAGGCGCCAGGAAGGGGAGCTCGACGTGCGCGGACGCGCTGGTGCGGGCGCAGGGGGTGCTTGCGGCCTTGTCGGTCGCAGGGTGCGGCGGGGTCGAGGAGCCGCGTCGCGGCCCGAGCGCGGCAGCGGTGGAGGGGGCCCACGTGACGCCGACGCCAGCGGCGGTGGAGCTGCGGATGCCGGTGGCGGCGCTGCCGACGACGACGGCGACGCACGAAGAGCCGGCGGCGGCGCCGCCGACGCCGGCCAGCGACCCGCGGGCGGTCCCGCCGGGGACGGCGCCCCAGGCCTCGCGGGCGTTCCAGAGGATTCCGGTGGCGATCCAGGACGGGCCTCCCGTCGGTGGGATCGGGGCGACGGGGATCCACGTCGACAAGATCTGGTTGGGGGATCGCTATGAGCGCGAGGGCTGCGTCGGTGAGTCGGCGCGCTTCTCGCTGGCGCGTCACAGCCAGGTAGGAGTCTGCTTTCGGGTCGTTCACAGCAGGGTCGAGGAGAGCGTCGATGTGCTGTGGGAGAAGGACGGCGCGCCCTTCCGGAGCCGCGGCGTCACGATCCCCGACCTGCACGCGTACCGGACGCGGGCGTATCTCGCGTTGCGTCGGGAGTACGTCGGCCAGTGGAAGGCGCGCGTGATGTCGACCGACGGCGTCGAGCTGGCGTCGGCGTCGTTTACGGTGGAGGAGTGACATGGGCGCGGTCGCAGGGCTGCTTGGCTGGTGGTTGATGGCGCAGGCGCCCGAGGTCGGGCCCGACGCGGCGCAGGGCGAGGCGGTGGAGGTCGAGCCGCCGCCGGTGTGGCGCTTCAAGTACAAGGAGCGCAAGGTCAAGGTGGTGGTCCTCGCCGGGTCGATCGGCGCGTGGCCGAAGCAGCCCTACGCGGAGCGCTTCGCGGCGATGTGCAAGAACGTCGAGGTGCGCAACCTGTCGAAGGTCGGGTACGGCGCGTTCCAGCTGCGGCAGCGCTTCAAGCAGCAGTTCCTCGACAACCCGCACGTCGACCTCAAGGACCCCTCGCTCGAGTACTGGCTCGTCTTCCAGGGCGGGCTGAACAGCGTCGGTACACCCGAGCGGACGAACCATGACATCCGCGAGATGATCCTCCTCGCGCACTCGCGAAGGCTGAAGGTGGTCGCGCTGAGCCTCACGCCCTGGGGCGACGAGAGCGACCGACGGCGCTGGGGCGGGATCGGGGGCCTTCGTTACCTCCGTGCGACGCGCAAGGTGGTCGACTTCGTGACGGGTGCGCTGGCGCCGCCCGAGGCGCTCGGCGAATTCGCGGCGCGACGTCCGGGCGGAGCGGAGAGCCCGTGGCAGGCGGACGAACGCCCCGATGTCGCGGTCGACCTGTACCGCTCGTCGCTGCGGGCGATCGAAGCGCCGCTCCGGGACGTCGCGGCGATGCGGACGGCGCTGGAGAAGGACCGGACATGGCAGCGGTACTACCAGGAGCTCGATCCGAACACCCGCGAGGCGGCGATCCAGCGCGACGCGGAGGAAGCGGCGGAGATCCCGCGCTGGTTCCTCCGCGGCGACTTGCGGAGCTTCGATCACATCCACCCGAACACCGAGGGGCACCGACTCATCGCCGAGACCGCCTGCCCGAGCCTGCCCGAGAGCTGGGGGTGCACGTGCCCGCGCGCGGCCGCGTCGCCCGAGAGCGATCGCGAGGTCCCGCCGCAGCTTCCGACGGCGACTCTGCTACTTTTGTACCCGCACTGGCTCCGCGTGCTCCTGGGGGCAACCGGCTTGTGATCGAGGCGTCTGCATGACCGAAGTGATCTCGCTCGTCTTCACCATCTTGGTCGTGATCATTGCGGTCGCCGCGGGCCTCTGGTTCGGCTCGCGACTTGCGGAGAGCACGCGTGACGAGCACGGCCGGCCGCGCCGCAGCCTCGGCGCCGCGCTGCGCGAGACCACGACAGGGGCGGTCGTGAAGCTGTGGAAGTGGCAGCGCGCCCGGGCGCGAGAGGACGACAAGCGCTCGTGAGCGTCACCCGGTGCTGAGGCGCTTGTTGTCGCGATCGAGCCGTCGCCAGCGCCAGCCGGCGGCGACGAAGAGGACCACGGCGCTGGCGACGAGCCAGGGGATCCGTCCGGGCGGGCGGCCCTGGGCGGCGAGCAGCTCGGTCCGCTTCTGCCAGGCGTCGTACCGGTTCTTGACCCACGGCTTTATCTCCTCCTCGGGGACGAGTGGCAGGCCGTGGCGGGCGCGGATGTAGTTCGGGAGTTGAGCGACGAAGTCGTCGCACTCGCCGGTGTAGACCAGCTTGCTGAAGCGGTTGGTGCGCATCCGATCTTCAGGGACGTAGGCGCCGGTGCGCGCGACCTCTTCGGGGGTCGGGATCGGATAAGACAGCTTGTAGAGCTCGACGCGCTTGGGGGCGACTCCGCCGTGGGTGAGCGTCCAGTGGCGGCAGACGTAGCGTGCGTGCCACTTCTGGTACCACTCGCCCTTGCCGCCTTCGCCGCCGATGATCCTGCGGTTGATCTTGCGCTGGCGCGTGTACCAGATCCACGGGATCGGCTTGTTCGCGGGGTGGTAGACGTCGGTGTTGAGGTCGTACTTCTCGTCGTCGACGTCGGTCACCATGACCTGCATCATGATGTTGGTCCGCGGCGGGTTGGGGGCGAACATCTTCCAGCCCTGGTTGGTCTGAGTGACGCGGATCCACCACTTGAAGGGGTCTTGCGCGCGCAGGCGCCATGAGCCACGGCCGTCGCCGCCGAGGCAGTCCTTCTCGGGTAGCAGCCAGATCGCCACGCCCGTCGCGTGGTAGGCGACGAGCGCGCTGGCGAGGAAGCGGCCCATGGGCGCATGCGCCCAGGGGCGCCGCGGATGACCGTTCGTCTCGCGGGTGGGGAGCAGCTCGGCGCCCCGACGCCGGGCTTGGGTGAAGCCCGCGAGCCCGAGGCCGACGAAGATCACGACGCCGATCGCGGCCCACGGGACCGGGAGGTACACGGCGACGACGACGCCGCCGGTCGCCGCCGCGAACGCGAGCCAGAGGGCCCAGGCGGGGACGGAGGCGGCGTCTCGGTGGTGCTCGGGGAGGTCGAAGGCCGCGGCGGACGGCGGTGGAGCGCCGCTTCGGATCGCCGCGGAGACGGGGAGGCCGAGGCGGCCGAGGCGCTCGCCGATCGCGCGGAGGAGGAAGGCGACCTCGCTCCCGTTCAGGAAGGCGATGTAGGTGGACATCGTCGCCGGGGTGAACCAGCCGATGTTCATCATCACCAGCAGGTGGGCGTGGAAGGTGAGCCCGAGGCCGAGCCAGACGCGCCGACCGAGGAACCAGGTGCAGAACCAGTCGAGGTCGAGCGTGTAGCTGCGACCGCGGAGTCTGAGCGTCGGGGGTCGGGAGCCGAGCCAGGCGAAGAGGCCGCCGACGAGCGCCATCCCGCCGAGCCAGATCACCGGGAACCACCGCTGCCACTCGGCGAGGGTCCACGCGCCCGGACGCGGGTGGGCGGGGATATGGACGGGGAGGGTGATCTGGACGACCGCCAGCGCGACGAGGCCGATCCCGAGCCAGCATCCCCGGACGACCCAGCGCTGCCAGGAAGGGAGGGGGGGGAGCTGCTCGCGACGGATGAAGCGGACCACGAGGCCGATGACGACGAGCGGGAAGAGGATCTCCCAGTAGTGCGTGACGTGGGTGCTGATGCGGAAGAGCGTCGTGCCGAAGAGCGCCGAGAGCTGCTGGGGTTCGAAGCGATAGAAGTGGTCGAGGTTGAGCGCGTAGTAGAAGGCGTCGCCCTTGGCCCAGATGTCGCCGTTCTTGACCGCGCCGGTGGTGCAGTAGAGGCCGGCGAGCTGGAGGATCATCAGCATCCGCGGCCACGCGGGGATCAGGCGGTAGATCGGCTCCAGACCGTGCGGACGGTCGGGCGTCGGGGCCAGGCCGGCGCCGTCACCAGGGCCGCCGACCTCGCTCAGACGGCCCGCGGCGCGGAGCTTTCGGCAACGTAGCCAGTTGTCGAGGCTGTAGGCGGAGTCGCAGCGGGACAGGCAGAGGTAGAAGAGGAAGCAGCGGTAGACGTTCTCGGTGCCCTCCCAGAAGACCTGGTTCCGCAGCGTGATCGCGTGGAAGAGGAGGAGGGTGAGCCACTTGGCGTAGCGGGTCTTGTAGCCGAGGACGAGGCAGACGCCGGCGATCTCGAAGGCCGTGAGGACGACCCAGAACGCGGCGGGGGAGTCCCAGAAGAAGAGCGGCGAGAACTTGGTGCCCTTGAAGAACTCGACGAAGCCGCCCCAGTCGAAGAAGCCGTAGGGGTCGCCGCCGATGCCGTCGCCGAAGCCCGCGAACTGCTCCTTCGCGAAGACCTCCTGGGCGACGTCGGTGAGGAAGAGGCCCTCGTCGGTGAAGAGGTAGGTGAAGAGATCGGAGAGGCCGTTGATGTTCGCGAGCGTGACGAGGGCGAAGACGATCCGGAACAGGCCGATCGAGCGCGGGTCCTCGGCGCGGAGGAAGATCCGGCGCCAGGTCTCGCGGTGGATGATGCACACCGCGACGAAGAGGGCGAAGCCGACGAGGAAGAGCCAGCCGACGGTCGGAGCGAGGGCGAGCGCGTCCGCGTTGGGGATCCGCTCGTCGGCGAGGAGAGCCAGGAGCATGTCCGCTCCGCCAGGTCAGTCGCCCATCTTCGGCGTCTCTTTCGGCGCCTCGGGCTCCTCAGCCTTCTGCACCGGGGCGACGCGGGCGGTCGGGGTCCTGGTGGTGGTGTTGGTGTTGGCGGTGGCGGTGGCGGTGGCGGTGTCCGTCGTCTTGGGCGCCTCGTAGCGCTTGTCCCAGCTCTTGCGCTTGTTCTGCACCCAGGGCTTGTAGACGTTGTCCTCGATGTGCGGCAGGCCGTAGCGGTCGCGGATGAAGTTGGGGAGCTGGGCCTGAACGCCCGTGGCGCACTTCTCGGTGTACTGCCGCTCCTCGCGCCCCGTGTCGTAGAGGAGCTTCTCGGGCGAGTACCAGCCCTGCTCGGCGACGATCTCCGGCGCGGGCATGCGGTACGAGACCTTGAAGAGCTCGACCTTCTGCGGCATGACGCCGCGGTGGGTCATGGCCCACATGCGGCAGAGGTAGCGCGCGTACCACTTCTGGTACCAGTCGCCCTTGCCGGACTCGCCGCCGATGATCCGGCGGTTCATCTTGCGCATGCGGTCGTTCCAGACCCAGGGGATCGGCTTGCGCTCGCTGGCGTAGGTGTCCGTTCGGAGGTCCCAGGCCTCGCCGTTCTCGTCGGTGAGGACGGTGCGCATGAGCACGTTGTGCCGCGGGGGGTTGGGGGCGAACATGCCCCACTGTTGATCGGTCTGGGTGAAGAGGACCCACTGGTTGAAGGAGTCGCGGGCCTTGATGCGGAAGGTCGAGACGCAGTCTTTCTCGGGCAGCTCCCAGATGGCGATGGCGACGATGTGGTAGATGACGAGGGAGCCGATGACGAGGCGGCCGATCGGTCCGTAGGCCCAGGGTGCGATCGGGTGTCCGGTCTGAGGGTCGCGCGCCGGCATGTCGGGCTCGCGCTTGGGTCGGTCAGGCGGCGAGAAAGTGAGGCCGACGCGGGCGAAGACGCGGTGGACGAAGGGGATGTGGGAGAGGATCACGACCAAGAGGAGCGCGAGGTTGACCGCGATCTTGGCGTAGAGGAGGTTGTCCTTCTCCTCGGTGGTCTCGCCGGTCATGTCCATCAACCACAGGTAGCCGACGATGGCGGCGGCGAAGACCAGGAGCTTGACGGCGAAGCCGCGCGTGCCGCGGTGGCCCTGGATGTAGGTATAGATGATCATGAAGACCATCATCGCGATCAGGGTCCACCCGAAGTGGAGCCCGTTGGCGGCGGCGGTCTCCTCGTAGCCGAAGAACTGGACCTTCACCCAGGGCAGGAGCGGGCTAGCCTGCAGGATGACGCCGAGGACCGCGACGCCGGCCATGCCGTAGAGGAGGCCGGTGGAGAGGCGACGGCCGTCGCGGCGGTGGTGCGGGAGGGTGCGATCCTCGGCCGGGATCGGCGGCTCGCCGCGGCGTACGCCCTCGGGGATCGGGAGCCAGGGCATGGCGCGGGCGAGGCCGCGCCCGAAGAACCGGAGCAGGCGACCCGGTTCGTCGCCCTGCAGGAAGAAGAGGTAGGTCGACATCATGATCGGCGGGAACATGCCGATGTTCATGAGGACCTGCAGGTTGCCGTGGAAGATCAAGCCGAGGGTGAGCCACACGCGGCGGCCGAGGAACCACCGGCAGAACCAGTCTCGGTCGAGGACGTAGCGGGTGCCGCGGATCGTCGGTCGGGGCGGACGGTTGCCCAGGAGCCACCAGAGGCCGCCGAGGCCGAGCATCATGGCTCCCCAACCGATGGCCGTGAGCAGTTGGACCGTCTCGATCGTGAAGCGGCCCGGGGTCTCGAAGTAGTGTACGGGGAGCGTGTAGACGACGATCACGCCGCACATCACACCGAAGGCGACCCAGGACGCGCGCACAGACCACAGGCGCCAGCCGCGGAGCGGCTCGAGCTTCTCACGGATGCCCCAGCGCGTGATCACGCCGAGGATCATCAAGGGGAAGAGGGCCTCCCACCAGTGCGTGATCCAGGTGGCGAGGCGGAAGAGGTTGAGGCCGACCACGGACGACACTTCTTGGGGGTAGAAGCGGTAGAAGTGGTCCATGTTCAGGGCGTAGTAGAGGGCGTCGCCCCTGGCCCAGACGTGGCCGTTCTTGACGACGCCCGTGTAGCAGTAGAGGACGCCCAGGTTGAGCATCATCAGGTTGCGCGGCCACGCCGGGATCAGGCGGTAGATGGCGGCGAGCCCGCGCGGGTGCTCCGTGCTCGGTGGGAGGCCGGCGCCGGCGCCCGGGCCCTGGGGCTCGCTGAGGAGGCCTTGGCGGCGGAGCTTGCGGCAACGCAGCCAGTTGTCGACGCTGTAGGCGTGTCCGCTGCGGGCGAGGAGCAGGTAGAAGAAGAAGACGCGGTAGACGAGCTCCGTCCCCTCCCAGAAGAGGTGGTTGCGGAGGAAGAAGCTGTTCATCAGGAAGAAGCTGAGGACCCCCATCACGCGGGTGCGCCAGCCGATCATGAAGAGCGTTGTGACCGTGTAAAAGGCGATGAGCTGGACCCACATCGCCGAGGGGGTGTCCCAGAAGTAGAGGAGCGAGTACTTGTGGCCCTTGAGGAACTCGAGGACGCCGGGGAGGTCGAAGAAGCCGTAGCCGTCCTCGCCGATGCCGTCGCCGAACCCGCGGAACTGGGCGGAGGCGACGAGCTGGCGGGCGGAGTCGCTGAGGAAGATCCCCTCGTCCGTGAAGAGGAAGTCGAAGTACTCCCAGAGGTCGTTGATGTTGCAGATGCAGAGGAAGGCGAAGACGATCCGAAAGAGCGCGACCGGGCGGGGATCTTCGTTCGTCAGCCAGAAGCGGCGCCAGCGCTCGCTTTGGAGCAGAAAGATCAGCGCGACGAAGACGGTGGCGGTGAGCATGAGCCAGCCCACCGTGGGCGACATGGCGATGGCCGCGTCGTTGGGGATGCGATCAGGGTCGGAGAGCGCGAACGCAAAAGATGCGGCCAACGGCAGCCCAAGCATGGCCCGAAGTGTCGGGGAGCGTCCCCCATGGGCGCAAGCGCAAAGGTCCGGCAGAATTTTCGTGTTCGGCCATGTTTGGCTTGACTCCCCCGTCTACGACGGCCATCGTCCCGCGCGCGATGTACGTCCCTCGGGACCGGATCCGGCTACAGGGCTTCAACAACCTGACCAAAGTCGTGAGTTTCAACCTTTACGACTTCTTCGTGGCGCGCACGGACGAGGAGCGGGTCGAATATGTACGGTCCGTCGACGAGCAATTCTGCGCGTTGCGAATCACAGAGATCTTGCGTGAGATCGCTCGAATCATTGACGCAGAGGTGCTGTCCGTCTCTGCCCAGGACTACGAGCCCCAGGGTGCGAGCGCGTTGGTCCTGATGAGCGATCTCGGCCATGCCAAGGTCGCGCACGCCCACACGAGTGTGGGAGCACATCTGACCAAGAGTCACCTTTGTGCTCACACGTACCCAGACTGGACGGACCCCAAGGGGATCTGCAGCTTCCGCGTGGACATCGACGTCGCCACGTGCGGGACGATCCTTCCCCTGCGTGCGTTGAACTACATGTTCAGGAGCCTTGAGAACGACGTGGTCATCATCGATTACGTTGTGCGTGGGTTCACGCGCGACGCGGAGGGACGGCGCGTCTACATGGACCACTCGCTGCGGTCGATCCAGGAGTTCATCGAACCGGAGATTCTGAAGGAGTACCACTGCGAAGATCTCGTCCTGCCCAACGAGAACATCTGGCAGACGAAGATGATGCGGACGCGGCTGAACCCGTCGGACTACTTCCCTCCCGGGGTCGACGTACAGGCGCCGGACAGCGTGGCGCGCCTCGAAGACGTGCGGCGGGAGATGGCGGGTATCTTCCACGGGAGGCCTGGATGAGGCAAAAGCGAGACAATTCTCTCGTTTTTGATGCTTGACGAGCCCGATGCGCGAGAGTACTTCTTACCTTCGCCGCTTGCCGGAGCGAACCCGCGCCTCACAAGGCCGGGCAAGCAAAGTCGAGCGGGCTCTTGACGAGGCAGCCCAGCTGGGCTACACACCGCCTCCCTGAGCGACCGGCCTCGGCCGGCCCGACGGTCCCTGACGGGACCCGCGGTGTGCAGGAAGTCTCGCCAAGAGAACTTGACGAGACGGGCGACAGAGACTAAGTCTCCGCGCCCACGACAGGTCGGCGAGCCGACTTGATCGAGCGCCCCCTGAAAACTGGATAGAGGAAGAGGAGACCGAGAAGAGTCGGAGCGCGCGTCGCTCCGACAGAGAAGCGCTTGTGGGAGCGCGAGCCCGAGAGGGCTCGCCCCCGTGACCCGCCCCGTTGGCCTGGGGCGAGGTCGAGAAGAGTCGGTTTGAAGAAGCCGACGAGCCAAACATCAAACTGGAGAGTTTGATCCTGGCTCAGAGCGAACGTTTGCGGCGGGCCTAACA
>CAZMML010000039.1:0-5207 GCA_964567335.1 uncultured Nannocystis sp.
CGGCGCAGCAGCACCTGGTACGCGAAGGGGATCGGCGTGCTCGCGATCCGCTCGCAGGCGCCTTGCACGTCCGACAGCGCCACCAGCCCCTGGTGGAGCAGCACCAGCTGCAGCGGGTGGACCAGGCCTGCTCGGCGCGCCTCGTCGAAGAGCTCCGCGAGGTGCTGCACGATCGCGTTCGGCCGGTTGCGCGCCGCCGCGATCTTCGTCAGCACCTCCGGATCGAGCAGCCCGACCAGCTCGTCGGTCGTCGTCTCCTCGCCGCGGAGGCGCAGGCGCAGCGCGTGCACGAACGCGATCAGCGCGTACACCATCCGCTTGCGGCGCGCCGCCAGCTCCTCCGGGCTCACCTGCACGTCGCCGTGCGGCGCCACCAGCGTCAAGATCTGCCGCGTGAGCGAGCGGCTCGTGTTGACCAGCGTGCCCCACAGCTTGCGGCCCTCCCAGAAGCGGTCGTAGGCCGTGTTGATGCGGAACCCGAGGAAGATGCTCAGCGCGAAGCCGATCAGCGTGAAGGGCAGCGCCGTGATGTCATAGTCCGCCAGCAGCCCGAAGAACTGGTGCGCGATCGTCACCGCCCCCGCGAAGGTCATGTTGATGAGCAGGCGGCGCCAGATCCGCGACCAGGTCGTCCCCCGGACCGCGAACAGGAAGTTCAGCCACGACTCGCTCTCGATGACGATCACAGGGGCGCCCAGGGTGCCGCAGGTCGCCGCGCTGCGCCACCCGGCGCGTGACCCGCGGCCGCGCTCCGGCTACCCTCCGCGCGCATGAGCGACCCAGCCATCGGCGTCGCGCGGCGCGATCTCTCCGCCGCCTTCGAGCTCCTCGGCAAGCGCCACCTCGTCCTGGCGATCCACGACCTCTCCTTCCCGGCCGGCCGCGACGACCTCGGCCGCGGCTCCCCCTACGGCGACGGCGCCGCCGCCCTCTTCACGCTCGCGCGGGAGCTCGCCTTCACCGGCGTCCAGCTCGGCCCGCAAGGGCTCACCTCACGCGGAAACCCCTCCCCCTACGACGGCGCCGCCTTCTCGCGCGACCTCCCCGCCCTCGCGCTCGCGCCGCTCGCCGGCCCCGACTACGCGCACCTCCTCCCCCCGGACGCCCTCGAGGCGGCCCTCGCCGGCCCCCTCCCGCCGAGCGAGCGCGCCGATCACCGCCGCGCCTGGTCCCGCCTGCTCCCCGCGCTCGCGGCCGCCTACGGCGCCTTCGTCCGCCGCCGCGACGCCGGCGACCCCGCCCTCCGCGGGCTCGTCGCCGAGCTCGCCGCCTTCCGCGCCGACAACCACGAGTGGCTCCTCCGCGACGGCCTCTACGAGGTCCTCAGCACCTCCTATCGGTCCTTCGCGCCAGGTTCTTTCATCCAGGGTCTCCGGGTCAGCTTCGACGGCGCCCACGAGGGCGTCTGGTCCGGCGACACCGACCTCTTCGCCGGCGACGCCCCGCCCGCGCTCGCCCGCCAGGGCGCGCTCGCCCGCGAGTACGCGCGCGAGCTCGAGTTCCTCGCCTTCGGCCAGCTCCTGCTCGCGCGCCAGCACGCCGACCTCCGCGCCCGCCTCGCCGCGCGCGGCGAGCTCCCCGCGCTGCGCCTCTTCGGTGACCTCCAGATCGGGCTCTCGGTCGCCGACACCTGGGCCCGACGCCGCCTCTTCCTCCCGGGCTACGCCATGGGCGCCCCCCCGAGCCGCACCAACCCGGCGGGGCAGCCCTGGGGCTACCCCGTCCTCGATCCGCGCCTGTACTTCGAACCGGACGGAGGCCCGGGCCCCGCGCTGCGCCTCGTCGCCGCCCGCGCCGCCGCCATGCTGCGCGACTACGACGGCCTCCGGATCGATCACCCGCACGGCCTCGTCTGCCCCTGGGTCTACCGCCGCGACGACCCCGATCCTCTCCGCGCCGTCCAGACCGGCGCGCGCCTCTTCGACTCGCCCGATCTCCCCGACCACCCCGACCTCGCCGCGCTTGCGATCGCCCGCCCCGACCAGCTCGCCCGCGACCTCGCCCGCCACGCCGACGGCTGGGTCCGCGCTCTCGACCCCGAGCAAGTCTCCCGCTACAGCGCCCAGCTCGACGTGATCCTCCACGCCGCCCGCGCCGCCGGCCGCGGCGAGGGCGACGTCCTCTGCGAGGTCCTCAGCACCCAGCCCTACCCGCTCGCCCGCGCCATGGCCCGCCACGGCCTCGGCCGCTTCCGCGTCACCCAGAAGGCCGACCTCACCAACCCCCGCGACGTCTACCGCAGCGAGAACGCCTGCCCCGAGGACTGGGTCATGCTCGGCAACCACGACACCCCGCCGATCTGGCTCCTCGCCCAGCGCTGGCACGGCACCGAGGTCGCCGCGACCCAGGCCGCCTACCTCGCTGAACGCCTCCGCGGCGGCCCCGAGCTCGCCCAGCGCCTGGAGCGCGACCCCGCCGCGCTCGTCCACGCCAAGTTCGCCGACCTCCTGATCTGTCCTGCGCGCCAGGTCATGGTCTTCATGAGCGACCTCTTCGGCCTGCGCGCCCTCTACAACGCCCCCGGCACCGTCGACGCCGGCAACTGGTCCCTGCGCCTGCGCCCCGACGACCTCGAAGGCTACTGGACCCGCGCCGCCCGCGGTGAGGCCCTCGACCTCGGCAAGGCCCTCGCCCTCGCCCTCCGCGCCCTCGGCCGCGGCGATCCTGAGCTCCTCGCCCGCCTCGAGCGCTAGTGCCGGCACCGCCACATGACGATCCACAGGCCCTTCGCAACGTCGAAGGAGCGTGGCTCGGCGGCTAGATCTCCTCCGGCCGGCCCAAGATCTCCGCCTGGACCTTGCGCTGCCAGCTCGTGGTCGACATCGTCGCCTCCCGCAGCGCGTCCTGAGAAGCTTGCAGGCCGGCGAGCAGCGAGTCGAGTTCGGCCTTCGCCAGGCGCAGCCGGCTGCGCACCGTCCCCAGCGGCAGCTCGAGGATCTCCGCCACCTCGGGCGCCGTCTTGTTCTCCCAGTAGCTCAGCTCGAGGATCCACTGGTACTTCGGCGGCAGCCGGCGGATCGCCCGCATGAGCAGCCGCTTGTCCTCCCGCTGCAGGGCGATGAACTCCGGGTCCGGCTCGAAGTCGTTGACCGGGCGCTCCGTGTCCACCAGCGTGATCTCGTCGCCCACGATCGGCTCGCCGTGGCGGCGGCGCAAGTACCCCGTGAACTTGAAGAACGCCGTGCGAAACAGGAACGCCTGGAGGTTGCTGACCTCAGTCTTCGACTCTAACAGGGCCACGAAGGTGTCCTGTACCAGCGCGTCGATCTGCGAACGGTCATACACGTTGCGGCGGAAAAAACCGACGATCGGCCGGTAGTAGCGGCGATAGAGCGCGGCCGCCATATCGCGGTCGCCGCGGCGCCAACCCGCCAGGAGCTCGAGGTCCGAGAGCGCTTCGTGGGTCATGAGCCTGCGAGGATATCCGATCTCGCGGGCGCCGCTCGACTCGACGTGCGCCCCTTGTGCCGCGATCGCCTCTCCGGTATCGCTTGCCCGTGCCGACCCGCACCGCGCTCCTCGCCGCGATCGTCGCCGCTTGCGGCGGCCCCCCCCTCGCCTCCTCCGAGGGCGGCGGCGAGGGTCCTGAGCCGACCCTCCCGATCGGCGATGTCCAGCTCCGCCTCGACCTCGGCCGCCCTGGCGCGCCGGTCGGCGACCTCATCGGCTTCAACCTCGGCCGCGGCACCTACTACGCCCCCGACGACGATCCGCTCCACCCCGAGTGGCGGACCCCGACCAAGGTCGCCGCGGTCGCCGCCCTCGGCGCGCTCCGCCCCGGGCACGGGCGGGCCCCGCTGCTCCGCTTCTCCGGCCTCCAGATCGACGGCGCCCTCGGCGGCGACGGCTACCACTTCTACCGCTACGTCGAGCCCGGCCACGCCCCGGCCGCAAGCGACAACATGGCGAGCTTCGAGGTCTTCGCGCTCATGCACGAGGCCGACGCCGCCCCGATCATCACCGTGAACTTTGGGTCAGGCAGCGCCGACGAGGCCGCCGCCTACCTCCGCCACCTCAACGGCGTCGACCCCGGCGACAAGGACGTCGCCGCGCGCGTCCACTGGGGCATGAGCGAGCCCTACGGCCAGGAGCTCTTCGAGCTCGGCAACGAGAGCTACGGCGCCTGGAACACCGGCTACTCCGACACCGGCAAGCACGCCTACGCCAACCCCGACGCCGCCGGCGGCGGCGACCCGAAGTGGCACCATCGCCCCAGCCGGAGCGCCGCCGACTACGCCGCGCGCGGCCTCGAGTACCTGGGCGCCATGCGGGCCGTCACCCCGGGGGCGCGCGCATGGGTCCCCCTCGCGCAGGCCTCGATGGACGCCTGGGGCGGGGTCGATGCCGCTGTCCCCGAGCTCGCCCCGCTGCTGCGCCACCAGGCCGTCGCTGGCGCGGTGATCCACCACTACCTCGTCGACGACGCCAAGCCTCTTGGGTGGGACGACCCCAACGACCTCCGCTTCATCCTCTCCGGCGCCGAGCTCTTCCGGCCCGGCTTCGCGCGCGCCCGGGCCGCGCTCGACGGCGTGCGGCCCGACCTCCCGCTCGTCGTCACCGAGTACCACGTCGCCGGCGCCTTCTCCCGCGGCAAGTTCACGCGCGGCGACCAGGCCGTCGTCGGACTCGGGATCGCCGGCATGCTGATCTTCTACGCCCAGGAGGGCGTCGCCGCCGCCTGCCAGCACCTCTCGCTCGAGTTCGACAGGCTCGAGGGCCCGGACCGCGACCCCCTGATCGAGCCCTGGTACAACCCCTTCCGGCCCGCGCCGGAGGGCGTCACCCCGATGGCGAGCTTCACCGCCACCCAACTGATCGCCGCCCACCTCCTCGGCAACGCCGCTCCGCTCGAGACCTTGAAGGATCTCCGCGAGGACCTCGTCGTCGCGGGCGCCTCGATCTCGGTCCCCCTCGTCCACGCCGCCGCCTTCGTCGACCCCGCGGGCGACGCCGGCAGCCTGGTCCTCCTCCACCGCGGCCTCTCGGGCACGCGCGCGCTGACCCTCGAGCTACCCGAGGCCTGGCGCGCCCGCGAGGCCAGCCAGTGGGCCCCGCCCTCGCCCGAGCACGACACCCGCGCCCAGCCGGTCCCGGTCACCGCCCTCGAGTGGGAGCAGCTCGGCGGCCGCGTCAACCTGACCCTCCAGCCTCACAGCGTCGCCGCGATCCGGTTCGTCCGCGAGGCCGACGACTGACGTCCTCGCGCC
>CAZMML010000039.1:5307-8025 GCA_964567335.1 uncultured Nannocystis sp.
CGCCGGGTCCGGGCCGAGCGCGGCTCGATCGACTAGGGCTGCGTGATCTCCTTCTCGACCTTCACCTCGACGCGGCGACCCTCCGCGCCGTCCTCGACCTGCACCTCGATCTTCCCGTCGACACCCTGGGCCTGCAGTTGCTCCGCGATCTCGGCCTTCGCCTCCTCCGGCGTGAGATCGGCGCTGACCTCGACGACCGGGAGCTGCCCCCCGCCGCCCTGCGCCGGCGCGGTCGAGATCGTCGCCGCAGCCAGCTCCGGGAACGCCGCCTTGAGGTCCGCCGCCACGCCGCCCTCGGCCGGCAGCGTCTTGGCGAAGATCTCGATCTCGAGCGACGCCGGGCCCTGGTCGTGCTTCTTCATCCGCACCATCGCGCCGCCGACGTCCTGGGCCTTGCCCTCGAGGTGCTTGGCGATCGCCTGCACCTTGTCGTGACCGAGCTCGGCCCCCGAGATCGTGATCTTGAGCCCGGAGAGGTTCTCCAGCTCTCCCGAGCGGACGCTGAGCGAGTCCTCCGTGCAGGCGGTGAGGGTGGCGAGGGCGATGACGAGCGGGGCGATGAACTTGAGCATGTGGTCTCCTCGACTCCCCCTTACGGGCGCCGCCCGAGAAGGTGACAGGCCCCCGGCGCTTTGTCTGCCTGCGCGTCGCGCCGCGCCCACGCGTGAGCTGGCGGCGCCGGCGCGCCCGTGACAAGCCCCCCGCGCGCGGTTATGGTGAGCGTGTGCGTCGCTGCCGGTCATTCGTGGCCCTGCCTCTCCTGCTCGGCCTCGGGTGTCCTTCCGAGCCGCCCGGGCTCGACGAGATCGAGGGGCCGATGGTCGCCCTCGTCTCGCCCCCCAAGTGGAGCCCGCTCGCCGCCGCGGACGACCCCTACCGCGACCACCGCCCCACCACCGTCGAGTGCGTGCTCGGCCTCGGGTGGGTCACCGAGCCGGACGGCTTCGAGGTGAACACCGACCTCTGCAACTACGGGGCCTTCGGCCAGGAGACCCTGGTCGACATCGAGCCTGGCGCCACCATCAAGATCAACTTCTTCCACTTCGACCTGCTCTCGCCGGTCGAGGCGACCGCGCACGCCGTCGTCCGGGTCGGCGACCACGTGCTCTTTGAGCGCGAGATCAAGATCCCCGGGAAGGCCGAGGTCTGGAACGAGGAGCTCGTCGCCGACTTCGCCCTGCCGGCCGGATCCCCGGCCGTCTTTCACTTGCATAACCATGGGCAGAACACGTGGACCCTCGGCGCGATCCAGGTCGAGGTCCGGGAGGAATCATCGTGAGGCGGAGCATCATCTTTTGGGCGGCGTGCGCCGCGACGCTGGCCGCCTGTCGGCCGGAGAGCAGCGGCGAGGGGTCGGGCTCCAGCACCGACGCGGGTACGGGGACCAGCGGCGACCCTGGGGGCTCAAGCTCCTCGGGGGGCGCCGAGGCCGAGGTGACGTGGCACCAGGACATCGCCCCGATCGTGATCGGCAAGTGCTCCGCGTGTCACAGCGCCGGCGGGATCGCCCCCTTCGCGCTCAGCAACTACGACGAGGCCGCCCCCTTCGCCGAGGCGATGCTCTCGGCGATCGAGGGCAAGACCATGCCGCCCTTCCTGGCCGACGAGACCGCCGACTGTACGCCTCGCCACGGGTGGGCCAACGACTCGCGGATCAAGGCCGATGAGCTCGCGCTGATGCGCGCGTGGATCGACCAGGACAAGCCCGAGGGCGACCCTGCGAAGGCCGCCCCGCTCCCTGAGCCGCCGGACTTCGAGCTCGCGGGCGCCGACCTGCACGTCCCGATCCCCTCGGCCGTCACGATCGAGGGCAACTCTGACACCTTCCTCTGCTACAGCGTCGACCCTGGCCTCGGCGACGACACCTGGATCGAGGGCTTCCAGATCACCCCCGGCAACCGCCGCGTCGTCCACCACGTCCTCGCCTACGTCGACGAGACCGGCGAGTCCGCGGACAAGGCCAACGCCGACGGCTACTACCCCTGCTTCGGCGGCCCCGGCATCAGCCAGCCGCGCCTCCTCGCGGTGTGGGCGCCCGGGATGATGCCCGTCGAGCTGCCGCCGAGCGTCGCGGGGCAGATCCCCAAGGGCTCGCGGATCGTCCTCAACGTCCACTACCACCCCACCGGCCAGCCCGAGGTCGACGGCAGCACCACCCTCAACCTGCGCACGCGGAGCATCGCCCCGGAGTACGTCGCCTTCACCGCCCTCATCGGCAACTCGGACGGCTCCCAGCTCCTGCCGGGCCCGAACGACGAGAACGGCAAGGAGTTCCGGATCCCCGCCGGCGTCGCCGACCACACCGAGGAGATGCTCTTCACGCTGAACGACATCCCGCCGCTGCGGGTCTTCACCCTCGGCACGCACATGCACTACGTCGGCACCGACATGCTCGTCGGCGTGCAGCGCCCCAGCCCCGACCCCGGCGAGCCCGAGAGCGAGTGCCTGATCCAGACCCCGCGCTGGAACTTCAACTGGCAGCGCTCCTACTCCTACGACGCCCCGCTCGACGAGGTCCCGGTCGTCACCTCCGGCGACAAGGTCTACCTGCGCTGCCGCTACAACAACAGCATGTCCAACCCCTTCGTCGTCCAGGCGCTCGCCGAGCAGGGCCTCGACGCCCCGCGCGACGTCTACCTCGGCGAGGAGACCCTCGACGAGATGTGCCTCGGCGTCATCGGCATCGCCGTCGCCCTCAAGGACGTCATCTAGCGCCGC
>CAZMML010000039.1:8125-11434 GCA_964567335.1 uncultured Nannocystis sp.
TCGGCTATCCTGCGCCGGTGCCCGCCGACAACCCGCTGATCTCCGACCGCGACGTCGCCTTCCTCCTCGACGAGGTCCACGACGTCGCCGCCCTCTGCCGCCTCCCGGTCTTCGCGGAGCACGACCGAGAGACCTTCGAGCTCTTCCTCGGCAACGCGCGGGCCCTCGCGCGCGAGCACCTCTACCCCGCCTACCGGCCGATGGACGCCGAGCCGCCCGCCTTCGTCGAGGGACGGATCCGCGTCCACCCCCGCATGCGCGCGCTGTGGCCGCGGCTCGTCGAGCTCGGCGTCCTCACCGCCTCGCGGCCCGCCAGCGTCGGCGGCGCCCAGCTCCCGCGCGCCGTGGCGATCCTCGCCGAGGCCTACCTGATGGCCGCCAACCTCGGCGCCTACGGCTTCGCCGGCCTCACCGCCGGGGCCGCCCACCTGATCGAGGCCTTCGGCGACGCCTGGCTGAGGGAGCGCTTCATGCGGCGGATGTACGCCGGCGAGTGGACCGGCACCATGGCGCTCACCGAGCCGCACGCCGGCAGCAGCCTCGCCGACCTGCGGACCCGCGCGACCCCGGCGGGGGACGGCACCTACCTGGTCCAGGGCGGCAAGATCTTCATCTCCGGCGGTGACCACGACCTCGCGGACAACGTCGTCCACCTGACCCTCGCGCGCCTGGACGGCGCCCCCGCCGGGGTCAAGGGCATCTCCCTGCTGGCGATCCCGCGGCTCCGTCCCGAGGGCGAGCGGCTCGTCGACAACGACGTCAGCACCGCCGGCATGATCCACAAGATCGGCTGGCGCGGCCTCCCGAGCCTGGTCATCAACTTCGGCGAGCGCGGCGCCTGCCGCGGCTGGCTCGTCGGCGAGCCCGGGCATGGCCTCGGGTACATGTTCCAGATGATGAACGAGGCCCGCCTGATGGTCGGCCTCAACGGCGTCGCCACCGCCTCGGTCGCCTACCACGAGGCGCTCCGCTACGCGCGCGAGCGCCGGCAGGGGCGCCCCCCGGGTCGCCGCGACCCGACCAGCCCGCCGGTGCCGATCATCGAGCACGCCGACGTGCGGCGCATGCTCCTGCGGCAGAAGGCGATCGTCGAGGGCGGCCTCTGCCTGCTCGTCTACGCCGCGCAGCTCACCGACCTCGCCGCGCACGCCGAGGATCCGGACGAGCGGCGGCGCTCCGCCCTGCTGCTCGACCTCCTGACCCCGATCGCCAAGAGCTTCGCCGCCGAGCGCGGGTTCGAGAGCAACGCCCTCGCCCTGCAGATCCACGGCGGCTACGGCTACTCGAGCGAGTACCTGCCCGAGGCCTGGCTGCGCGACCAGAAGCTCAACAGCATCCACGAGGGCACCACCACGATCCACGGCCTCGATCTCCTCGGCCGCCGCGCGCTCGCCCCGGGCGCCCTGCCGGCGCTGGGGGCCGAGATCCTCCGCGCCTGCGACGACGCCGCCGCCGCCGGGATCGACCCCGCCTGGCTCGCCCCGCTGCGCGCCGCGCTCCCGGCCCTCGGCGGCCTGATGCGGACCCTCGTGGCCCGGGGCGAGGCCGAGGGCCCCGAGCGGATGCTCCGCCATAGCCACGACGTCCTCGAGATCTTCATGATCGTCGCCGTCGGCTGGCAGCGGGTGCGGCAGGCCGCCGCCGCCGCCCGCGGCCTCGCCCGCGCCCCGGGCGACCCCTTCCTCCGCGGCAAGCTCCCGGCCGCGCAATATTGGCTGTACACGGAGGTTCCCCGCGTCCCCGGGCTGATCTCCCTCTGCGAGGCCGACGAGGACTCCTACGCCCGCATGGATCCGGACTGGTTCTAAGGGCCTCCGCGCGTCCGCCTTCGCACCTTGCCGATACACCGTCCGTGGGCGTAGCGTGTTTTCGATGCGCCCCCTCGCCTGGACCTTGCCCCTCCTGCTCGTCGCGTGCGGCGACGACTCCCGCGAATCCGCCTCCTCGACCAACCCGACCGGCATCGTCACCCTGACCACGCTGCCGGGCACCTCGGAGGGCACGGACGGCTCCGGCGGCACGGGCACGGGCGCCACGACCGGCGGCCCCGGCGGCACCACGGAGCTCACCTCCGGCCCGATGATGACCTCGGCCGACCCCTCCGGGCCCAAGTTCGACGTCCCGCCGACCCCCGACGCCGGGATGATGATGCCCGACACCGGCTGCAAGAAGGTCGACCTGCTCTTCGTCATCGACAACAGCGGCAGCATGGCCGACGAGCAGATCAACCTCGTCAACAGCTTCCCCGACTTCGTCAGCGAGATGCAGGCCAAGCTGGTCAACACCGAGAGCTACCACGTCGGCGTCATCACCAGCGACTCGAACATCTACAACAGCGCCCCCTGCAACCAGCAAGGCGCCCTCGTCACCAAGACCGGCGGGATGAGCTCGAGCAACATGACCTGCGCGCCCTACGCCAGCGGCAAGAACTACATGAACGAGATGGACCAGCTCGGGCAGAAGTTCGCCTGCGCTGGTCAGGTCGGCACCGGCGGCGACGGCAACGAGCAGCCCATGCAGACCATGCAGCAGGCGCTCAGCCCCGCGCTGAACGCCCCCGGCGCCTGCAACGACGGCTTCATCCGCGAGGACGCGCTCCTCGTGATCGTCGTCATCACCGACGAGGAGGACGACCACGAGGTCCAGGCCTGCATGCAGCTCCCGCAGTCGGGCTCGCCGGGCGAGCCGAACAACTGGTTCGCCGGCGTCGTCGCCGCCAAGGGCGGCGTCGAGAGCAACATCGTCGTGCTGGCGCTGATCGGACCGGTGCAGAACCCCTGCCCCGCGCTCGACAAGTGCAACGGCGGGATCACCGGCGCCGAGGTCGGTACGCGCATCGATCAGTTCGCCAAGATGTTCACCTACGGCTCCGTCGGCCAGATCTGCGCCCCCTCGTACAAGCAGTTCTTCTCCGACGCGATCTCGGTGATCGACAGCGCCTGCGAGAACTTCATGCCCCCCGGCTGACGACCGCGCCCCGCGCGGGTACCCTCAGGGGCGTATGTCGCTCGCCCCGCTCCACAAGTATCTGCTCGAGGCCTTCGAGTCCAACGAGCTCACGCCCCGCTCGATCTATCGGCAGGCCGGCAAGCTCGGGTTCCTGGGGGCGCGATTCCCCGAGCGATGCGGGGGCAGCGGGGGCGACTTCTGGTTCACCGTTGCCTGGGCCGAGGAGCTGGCGCGCACCGGCCTGGCCGGCACGGCGATGGGCCTGCTCGTGCAATCCGACATGGCCACGCCGGTGATCGGCGCGCTGGGCACGCAGGCGCAGATCGACGAGTTCCTGGTCCCGGCGCTCAACGGAGAGAA